>NZ_PCYY01000025.1:0-27807 GCF_002553955.1 Lactobacillus sp. UMNPBX12 | reverse complement strand
ACGCCGAAAGTAGTTGGTGGGCAACTGCCTGCGAGGAAAGGAAGCTGCCGTGCTCTTTTTTAATATTCCGGCTTAGCTCAGTTGGTAGAGCGCTTGACTGTTAATCAAGATGTCGTCAGTTCGAGTCTGACAGCCGGAGTAAAGGGAAAAAGGAAGCGGAAGGCTTCCTTTTTTTTGTTATTTTATGAAAATGAAATTATTCAACCAGCATATATTTTAATAGGAAGCCAAATTTGTGAAAAATGATTCAATTCATGAAAATAGGCTTTCTTTTTTAGTAGACCAATTTTTATCTTTGCTTGTCAGGCAAGGCATTTGGGCTAGTTGAAACAAATTGTCACTTTATGAAATTATTTTCAAAAAACGCTTTTTTAAAGTCTATATTTATCGTATAATAAAAGCGGATTCATTTTTTGATCTAGAGGAGGAAATTACATGGTAGGAATTGTTTTAGCCAGCCATGGTGGCTTTGCCGATGGTATTGCACAATCTGCGCAAATGCTTTTCGGTGAACAAGATAATTTTGCACATGTTATCTTAAAGCCTGATGAAGGTCCAGATGACATTCGTGGCAAAATGGAAAAAGCAATTGCTTCATTTGATAACCAGGATGAAGTTTTGTTCTTGGTTGACTTATGGGGTGGTACTCCATTTAACCAAGCAAATGGACTTGCTGAAAAGCATGATAAATGGGCAATTGTTGCTGGTATGAATTTACCAATGGTTGTACAAGCATTAACTGAGAGAATGATGGATGCTAATGCAACTGCAAAGCACATCGCCACTGCAGTTGTTCAACCTGGTAGAGATGGAATTAAGACTAAGCCAGCTGACTTAATGCCTAAGACGGCTGCTGCAGCTCCAGCAGCTGACAAAGCTGCTGCTAAGGGCAGTAAGAAGAGCATTCCAGAAGGTACTGTTATTGGTGATGGTCATATCAAGTACGTTTTGGCAAGAATTGATTCACGTTTGCTTCACGGTCAAGTGGCAACTGGTTGGATTCCAGCTATGAAGCCTGATAGAGTAATTGTTGTTTCAGATAGTGTAGCTAAGGATGATTTACGTAAGAGTATGATTCGTGAAGCTGCACCAGCTGGTGTTAAGGCTCATACTGTTCCACTCAAGAAGATGGAAGAAATTGCTAAAGATCCAAGATTTGGAAACACTCATGCACTTCTTTTGTTTGAAAATCCAGAAGATGTATTGAGGGCTATCAAAGGCGGTATTGATCTTAAGAATATCAACGTTGGTTCAATGTCATATAAGGAAGGCGATGTTAACGCCAACAACGTATTATCAATGAATCAAAAAGACGTTGATACATTCCGTGAACTTGAAAAGATGGGCGTTAAGTTTGATGTAAGAAAAGTTCCTTCAGATGCTCCAAGTAATATGGATTCTATCTTGAAGAAGGCTCAAACTTTACTTGACGAAAAAAAGTAATAAATAATTAGGAGTAAATAAATGAACGCTATTCAAATGATTTTGGTTGTGTTTGTTGCCTTTCTTGCCGGTATGGAAGGTATCTTGGATGAATGGCAATTCCACCAACCATTAGTTGCTTGTACTTTGATCGGTTTAGTAACCGGTCACTTGGATTTAGGTGTTGCCTTAGGTGGTTCATTACAAATGATCGCTTTAGGTTGGGCTAACATTGGTGCCGCTGTTGCACCAGATGCTGCCTTAGCATCAGTAGCTTCAGCTATTATCTTGATCGAAGGTGGTCAAGGTATTAAGGGTATTGGTACTGCTACTGGTATCGCTATCCCATTAGCTGTTGCTGGTTTGTTCTTAACTATGATCGTACGTACTATTTCAACTGCTATCGTTCACATCATGGACGCAGAAGCTAAGAAGGGTAACTGGCGTATGATCAACTTATGGCAATGGATTGCCGTATGTTTACAAGGTTTGAGAATTGCTATCCCAGCTGCACTTCTTTTAGCAATCCCTTCAGGTACTGTTAGAAGTTGGCTTGCAATGATGCCACAATGGTTAAACGAAGGTATGACTATCGGTGGTGCGATGGTTGTAGCCGTAGGTTACGCTATGGTTATTAACATGATGGCAAGTAAGGAAGTATGGCCATTCTTCGCAATTGGTTTTGCCCTTGCTGCTATCAAGGACTTAACTTTGATCGCCCTTGGTGCTATTGGCCTTTCAATGGCTTTGATGTACTTAGCTCTTGAAGCTAAGGGTGGCAACGGTGGAAACAATAATTCTGGCGATGCCGGCACTGGCGATCCACTCGGCGATATCATTGATGACTATTAAAATGAACGCATAGAGGAGGATTTATATAATGGCTGATAAGAAAACTAAATTAACCAAGCGCGACCGTTTTAACGTTATGTGGCACTCACAATTCCTTCAGGGTTCATGGAACTATGAAAGAATGCAAAACGGTGGTTACGCTTATTCAATGATTCCAGCATTGAGAAAGTTATACCCAAACAAGAAAGATTTATCTGCTGCCTTACAAAGACACTTAGTATTCTTTAACACTCACCCATACTTAGCATCACCTGTTCTTGGTGTTACCTTGGCTTTGGAAGAAGATAAGGCTAACGGTGCAGAAGTTACTGATGACGCTATCCAAGGTGTTAAGGTTGGTATGATGGGACCTTTGGCCGGTGTTGGTGACCCTGTATTCTGGTACACTGTTCGTCCAATTGTTGGTGCATTAGGTGCATCAATGGCCATTGCAGGTAACGTAATGGGTCCTATCTTGTTCTTCGTTATCTGGAATATTATCAGAATCGCATTCTTATGGTACACACAAGAATTTGGTTACAAGGCTGGTTCAGCTATCACCAGTGATATGTCAGGTGGTATGCTTCAAAAGGTTACCCGTGGTGCTTCAATGATGGGTATGTTCGTCTTGGGTGCCTTAATTGAACGTTGGGTAAACATCAAGTTCACTCCAATTGTTTCTCAAACTCCTATTCAAAAGGGTGGTTACATCGAATGGGACAAGCTTCCATCAGGTGCTAAAGGTATCCAATCCGCTCTTCAACAATGGGATATGGGTAACGGTAAAGCTTTAAGCAGTACTAAAGTTACTACTTTACAAGACAACTTGAACCAATTAATTCCTGGTTTAGCTGGTTTGCTCTTAACTTTCTTCTGTATGTGGTTATTGAAGAAGAAAGTTTCACCAATCTGGATTATCATCGGTATCTTCGTTGTCGGTGTTCTCTTCCACGTATGGGGCATTCTTTAATAAATGGCTAAGTCAATTAATACAAAAGTCGATCTCACTGTTGATGCAACCTGGTTTAGAGGAATTGCATCATACGGCAAAATCATGATCGGCGATAGAGCTTTTGAATTTTATAACGAACGAAACGTTGAAGATTATGTTCAGATTCCTTGGAATGAAGTAACTTATGTGGTTGCAGATGTCCGCTTTGGTGGACGTTATATTCCGCGTTTTGAAATCAGAACTAAGTCAAATGGTAAATTTATTTTTGCGGCACGTGATCCCAAAAAGGTATTGCGAGCAATAAGAAAATATGTACCAGCTGATCATATGCGCAGGGCATTAAGCTTATGGCAACGATTGAAGCAACGTTTTAGTCGTAAAAAGAAATAAAGTAAAAAATAACCTAGATCAATTCGATCTAGGTTATTTTTGTTAATCGTCATCAATTGATGCTCGTAAACGATTTAGGAATAAATCAGCTACAGGTGATAAATTGGTTTCTCGCTTCCAAATTACTGTTACCGGCTGTTTTAACATTGGAGTAATTGGTCTAAAAGTTAGATTGGATTCATCTGATATATTGGCTAGCTTATCGAGTGTGAGCATAATAGCTGCTTTATTTTTAACTAAAAGTGTACCGTTGAAATTCAAGTTAACAGTACCGATGATATTAATTTGCTCTTTATAATTACCGAACCATGAATCAAAGTACTTTCGATTTTCGGCTTGTTGTGAATTTAAGACGTTTCGTCCAACTAAATCTTCAGCTGTAATAGCACTCTTTTTTGCTAGAGGATCATCCTTAGTCATTAAAACGCCCCATGTATCCTTCTCAGGGAGCTGCAGAGAAGCATAATTATCTAAAGGTAGATTACCAATGATTACGGCAAAATCAACTGCACCCGTGTTTAAACGCCTTTCTGCAAATTCATAATCGCCACTTAGAATATGAATTTTAACTGTAGGATAATCCCGAATGATGTTGCTGACGATATTCATTAGACGTTGCATGGCAAAACTTTCGCCGGCAGCAATAGTTAGGTCACCACTGATGACAGCACTAGATTGTAGGTTACTCTTGGTTTTGGAAGCTAAAGTAAGAATTTCTTTTGCTTGTTCATATAAATACTGTCCTGCAGGAGTTAAGGTTAAGTGCCGCGGCTGGCGGTTGAATAACTTAACGCCTAATTCATCCTCTAAATCTGCTATCTGACGCGATAAAGCAGGTTGTGAGACTAATAGTTTTTGTGCAGCTCGCGTCATATTTAATTCTTGCGCTGTAGCGACAAAATAATTTAAAACACGTAATTCCATTTAAATTACCTATAAACAATTGTTATTATACTTCATACCTTATAAGCTTTGTACATTGATAAGCTTACCCTTTAAACTGAAGTAGAGCAAGAAAAAGGAGTGGTAATAATGGAAACAGAAGATCACGATTTACGTCGAAAACTAGTCCAACAGAATCAGCGATTATTGCAGAATTTAAATACACAACGGCATTGTAGCTGCGAAGTTAGACAATTGGTTAGTGAAATAATTGGTCAAAAAATAGCTGCTAGTACAGAGATTCGGTTACCATTTTATTCTGATTATGGGCACAACATCAAATTAGGCGAGCGCGTGTTTATTAATGCCAATGTGATGATGGTCGACTTAGGCGGGATTACAATTGAGAACGATGTGTTGATTGGGCCTGGAGCCTACCTGATTTCAGTTAATCACAAGCTGGATCCACAGCATAGAAAAGAACTGGAATTAAAGCCAGTTGTTATCAAACAAAACGCCTGGATTGGCGCTAAAGCAACAATATTGCCTGGCGTTACGGTAGGTAAAAACGCCGTTGTAGCGGCTAATGCCGTTGTAACCAAAGATGTGCCAGCTAATACGGTAGTTGCCGGAAATCCTGCTAAAATAATTAAAAAATTGCAAAATAAAAGGTCGAGCTAAAAAACTCGACCTTTTGCTTTAAACAGCTTTTTCATTACTCCAAATTTTGGAAATGATGTATAAAACAATAAAGATTGCAATTGCAGCGACCATTGGTACTCGGTAGCTTGGTAAAATCAATAGCAGGATAATCATTAAAACGAAGAATGACAAAATTACATAATCGATATAAGGGTAACCTGGCATTTGAAAATCGTTTAGCCGATTAGCTGGTGTTTTTCTCCTGTAAGCCATGTGAGTTAAAATCATCAAACTCCAGATGATTAAAAACATACTAGTTGAAGTTGATGAGATAAAATTAAAGGCCTGATCGCCAATAACCAAGGTGATTAGTGGTGCACATCCCATTAATAATGCGGATAAAATCAATGCATTTTGTGGAAGCTGCCTTCTTGATAAATGTCCAAAAGTTTTGTTCCATTTTCCTTTACCATCAAAAGTAACAGAGAAAAGTAATCGACCAGCACTATACAAAAAACTGTTAGTTGATGAGACGGCGGCTGAAATAACTACAAAATTAATAATAGAACTAGCATTTTTAATACCAGTAGCACCTAAGGCCTCAACAAATGGACTAGCGTTAGTAGCAACTTTGGACCATGGAATTACTAGCAAAATTCCTAAAATAGCCATGACATAGAACAAAATAATTCGAATTGGCAATTGATTGATTGCTCGCTTCAGCGTTGTCTCTGGCTTTTGTGCTTCAGCCGCGGTTAAACCAATTAATTCAACTCCAATAAAGCTGAAGATTACCATTTGAAATCCTTGTAAGAATCCTTTACTGCCACGGGCGAAGAAGCCGCCATGATCGTCAAGATTAGCAAAGCTAACAGGACCAAAGCTGGTTTTGCCACCAGTTACTAGTAAGTAAAGGATCAAGATGACGAAGGCAATAATCGTGACAATTTTGATAATGGCAAAACTGAATTCCAAGTTGCCAAAGACACGAGCTGAAATTAAATTGATTAACAGCAAGATCACAATGGTAATAATTCCTGGAATCCAAGGTTTCAGTGTTGGAAACCAATACTTGAAGTAAATTCCTAGGGCCGTGGTTTCGGCCATACCCAATGTAATCCAACTTAACCAATACAAATAGCCTGTGATAAAGCCAATATTTTTACCCAAATATTGTTCAATAAAATCAATATATGTGTGCTTGTTCAAGTCGGACATAATTAGTTCTCCCAGTGCCCGCATTAGCAGGAAGAGGAAGATACCGACAATAATATATATCAGGATAACGCTAGGACCGGCGCGGTGAATACTGTCACCAACCCCCAGAAAAAGGCCGGTCCCAATTGTTCCACCTAAAGCAATTAACTGAATGTGTGCATTGCTTAGGGTTCGTTTATAACCAGAAGCGGTCTGTGTTTTTTTCTCACTCATATAAGCCCCCCAGTGTTCTCAATCTTTTCACATATAATTAATATTTTATCATTATCAATTAGTATGACCAGACTCTATAGTTAGATTTAAAAAAATATCAAAAATCTGTTTTTTAAATAAGTTTGTTAATTCACAAACAAATAATTAAGGAATCGCTTTCATTTGCATTAGAGCAAAATTATGAGGGAATGTGAATCCTTGTTAATTCACTATTTTCATAAATTCATGCATTTACAAATAAAGTTATTGTGCTATAGTTGACATTGTAAATTAGTTCACAAGAATTAGTAGATCTTAGAGGTAATAATACAATGGCTAAGACACAACAAAAAGAGACTCTTACAGAGGACGAAAAGAAAAAGCAAATCTACGACATGGTCGATAACTTAGTAAAGAAATCACATGTCGCTTTAGATCAAATGGCTAACTTCACACAAGAACAAGTTGATAAGATCTGTGAAGCAGTTGCTACTGCAGGTGAACAAAATGCTTACCCACTAGCTAAAATGGCTGTTGAAGAAACTAAACGTGGTGTAGTTGAAGATAAAACTACCAAGAATATGTATGCTTCAGAAAATATCTGGAACAGTTTGCGTCACGAAAAGACCGTCGGCGTAATTGAAGAAGACAAGGAATTAGGTTTGACTAAGATTGCTGAACCTAAAGGTGTTATTGCAGGTGTTACTCCAGTAACTAACCCAACTTCAACTGTTATTTTCAAGGCAATGCTTGCGTTGAAGACGAGAAATACCATTATCTTTGGTTTCCACCCACAGGCTCAAAAATGTTGTGTAGAAACTGGTAAAATCATTCGTGCGGCTGCTGTTGCTGCAGGTGCTCCTGCGGATGCCGTTCAATGGATTGAAGAACCAAGCCTTGATGCAACGACCGATTTGATGAATAACCCAGGTGTTCAAACTATTTTGGCAACTGGTGGTCCAGGTATGGTTAAAGCTGCTTATTCATCAGGCAAGCCAGCTATTGGTGTTGGTCCTGGTAATGGTCCTTCTTACATTGAAAAGACTGCTAATATTGATCGTGCCGTTTATGACATCGTTTTGTCAAAGAACTTCGATAACGGGATGGTTTGTGCTTCTGAAAACTCAGTTGTCGTTGATGATGAAATTTATGACAAGGTCAAGGAAGAATTTAAGAAGTGGAACTGCTACTTCTTGAACAAGGAAGAAATTAAGAAATTTGAGGAACACTTTATCGATCCTCGTCGTGGCACTGTTGCTGGTCCTGTAGCTGGTAAGTCAGCTTATGAAATTGCCAAGCTTTGTGGTGTGGATGTGCCAAAGACAACTAAAGTAATTATCGCTGAATATAAAGGCGTAGGTAGAAACTTCCCACTTTCAGCAGAAAAACTTTCACCAGTCTTTACTTTATACCGTGCTAAGAATCACGATGATGCATTTAAGATTTGTACTGACTTGTTAAACTATGGTGGTCGTGGTCATACCGCTGGTCTTCACTCAAATGATAAAAAGATCATTGATGAGTTTGCCATGAAGATGGATGCTTGTCGTATCTTAGTTAACTCACCAGCTGCCCTTGGTGGTATTGGTGATCTTTACAACAACATGTTGCCATCACTTACTTTGGGTACTGGTTCTTACGGTGCCAACACCTTCTCACACAACATTGGTGCTAAGGACTTGTTAAACATCAAAACAGTGGCTAGACGCCGTGATAACATGCAATGGGTAAAGGTCCCATCAAAGACTTACTTCGAACATAACGCTGCTAACTACCTTCGTCACATGCCAAACGTTAACCGTTTCTTCATCGTAACTGATGAAGGTGTAGCTGACCAAGGCTTTGCCGATGAAATTACTGATATCATTTCTAAGCGTTTAGGTCAAAAAGAATATGAAGTCTTTAAGGCTGTAACTCTTGATCCTAATACTGATGTGATCAAGGATGGTGTTCACAGAATGAACATCTTCAAGCCAGACGTTGTAATTGCTATCGGTGGTGGTTCAGTAATGGACGCTGCTAAAGCAATGCGCTTATTCTACGAAAACCCAGAAATGAGCTTTGAAGAGGCTTACCAAAAATTCTTAGACATTAGAAAAAGAGTAGTCCGTTTCCCAAAGATTAATGGTGTACAACTTGTATGTATCCCAACTACTTCAGGAACTGGCTCAGAAGTTTCCCCAATTGCTATTATTTCTGATGCTAAGACTGGTATTAAGCATACTTTATGTGATTATGCATTGACGCCGGACGTTTCAATCGTTGATGATCAATTTGTTCAAACTTTGCCCAAACGTTTAATTGCTTGGTCAGGCTTTGAAGCATTAGGTCACGCTATCGAAAGCTATGTTTCGACTATGGCTACAGACTTTACCCGCGGTTGGTCACTTGAAGCTATTAAGACAATCTTTGCTAACTTAAAGAAGTCTTATGACGGTGATCTTGACGCACGTAAGAGAATGCATGATGCTGCAACTTTGGCAGGGATGGCTTATTCAAATGCCTTCCTTGGTTTGGAACACTCAATTGCTCACACTGTTGGTTCAACCTTTGATATTCCAAGTGGTGTCAGCGATGCAATTGCATTGCCACAAGTTATTCGCTTTAATGCTAAGCGCCCAGAAAAGCTTGCTATGTGGCCTCATTACTCAGTTTACCGTGCTGATAAGGACTATGCTGAAATTGCTAGAGCAATCGGCTTAACTGGTTCAAGTGATGCTGAATTAATTGAAAAATTAGTTCAGAAGATTATTGATTTGGCTGAATCAGTTGGTATTAAGATGGCCTTCAAGGATTATGGCGTTGATAAGGCTGAGTTTGACAAGAAGGTGGACCAATTAGCTGTTGAAGCTTATGGCGACCAAAATACTGTTACTAACCCATCAGCTCCATTAATTAGTCAAATTGCTCAATTGATGAGAGACTGCTATGAAGGTAAGGGAATCTCAACTAAGTAAGAAATAATATACTAATAGTAAATAGCATTCAATGAAAGATATTGAATGCTATTTTTTGATTTAGAAATTAATTATACCAATTTTAGCGACAATTACTTGACCGCTTTATTAAAAAATAATATTATTGCTACTGTAACAATGAATTTAAACTAGTCCACTACAACAAAGGTGAACTAGACCAAAGGAGAAAAATTTTATGTGTGGAATTGTTGGGGTTGTTGGTAAACCAGCAAAAGATATTATTTTAAATGGATTAACTAATTTGGAATACCGTGGCTATGATTCAGCTGGTATTTACTTAAATGATTTAAATGGTAATGAATACTTAACTAAGGCTGTTGGTCGTATTTCTAACTTAAAGGAAAAGTTAACTCCAGATGAACAAGGCTTAGTTGGGATTGGTCATACTCGTTGGGCTACCCACGGTAAGCCAACTGTTGATAATGCCCACCCACATTTTGATGAGACCAAGCGCTTTTATCTAGTTCATAATGGTGTGATTGAAAACTACACAGAATTAAAGGAAAAGTACTTGCAAGGGGTTAAGTTCCACTCAGATACTGATACTGAAGTAGTTGTTCAATTGATCGGTAAAATTGCACGTGATAAGAACTTAGACGCCTTTTCAGCATTTAAGGAAGCTTTGAAGTTGGTTAAGGGTTCATATGCTTTCTTGCTTGTTGATAATACTGAACCAGATCATGTTTTTATTGCTAAGAATAAGTCACCAATGATGTTAGGAATTGGCGATGGTTTTAACATTATCGCTTCTGATGCGATTTCAGTACTTGATCAAACTAAGACATTTGTTGACTTACAAGACGGTGATGTTGGTGACATTACCAAGGACGCTTACACTATTGAAACGATTGATGGTAAAAAGGTTGAACGCAAAGCTCGTGAGCTAGATATTGATCCTAACGCAGCATCTAAGGGTACTTATGAGTTTTACATGTTAAAGGAAATTGACGAACAACCAGGCGTAATGCGTCATATTTCTCAAGATTACTTAGATGAGAACAATAGTACTAAGGTAGATCCTAAAATTGCTGCCGCTGTTGCGGAAAGTGATCGAATTTATATTTTAGCAGCTGGTACTAGCTACCATGCAGGTTTAGTAGGTAAACACTTATTTGAAAAGTATGCTGATATTCCGGTTGAGGTTGGTTTAGCTTCTGAATTTGGCTATCACTTCCCTAAACTATCTAAGAAGCCATTCTTTATTTTCTTAACTCAATCAGGTGAAACTGCCGATTCTAGAGTTGTCTTAAAGCAAGTTAATGAACGCCACCTGCCAAGTTTGACGATGACCAATGTGGAAGGCTCAACTTTATCAAGAGAAGCTACTTATACTATGCTTTTGAAGGCTGGTCCTGAAATCGCGGTTGCTTCGACTAAGGCCTACACTGCTCAGATTGCGGTACAGGCAGTTTTAGCTAAGGCAGTTGGTGAAAAGAAAAATATTCAAATTGCTAAAGATTTTGATTTGAAGCACCAATTGGCTTTGGCAGCCGTAGGGATGCAACAATTGGTTGATGGTAAAGAAAAGATTGATGAATTGGCTAAGAAGTATTTGGCTAATACGCGCAATGCCTTCTACATCGGCCGTGGCATTGATTATGCTGTTGCTCTTGAAGGTGCTTTGAAGTTAAAAGAAGTTTCCTACATTCAAACTGAAGGCTTCGCTGCAGCCGAATTAAAGCACGGAACAATTGCTTTGATTGAAAAGGGGACCCCAGTCATTGCCTTGATCAATGATCCTGCTACAGCAGACTTAACCCGTGGCAATATTCGTGAAGTAGAATCACGTGGTGCTAATGTGATGGTCTTCGCAGCTAAAGAATTTGCTCAAGCAGGTGATGATGTTGTTTTACCAGAAATTGATTACTACTTATCACCATTATTGACTATTGTGCCAGCACAATTATTGGCATACTATGCGTCTAAGAATAAAGGCTTAGACGTTGATAAGCCACGTAACTTGGCTAAGAGTGTTACTGTTGAATAAAAATAAAATTTTTACCTCTAGCGACGAATACCGCCGGAGGTATTTTTTATAGATTTTCTTGTTAATAAACTAACAAAATAGGCTTATTTTTTTTAATATTAAAAATATAAAATTTAAGCAAGTGCAAGGAAACTATTTTAATAGAAGGTTTAAAGAGCTATACTAGTAAATTAAAATTAACTTGTGAAAAACATAACTAAAGTAATCGGGGGATTTTAGTTTATGAAAAAGGTTTTGGCAGTAAATTCAGGGAGTTCGTCATATAAATTCAAGTTATTTTCACTTCTAGATGAAAAGGTGATTGCTAAGGGGATGGCGATCGGATTGGACTCGATGGCTCTACCTTTTGTATTACCTTGGCAGATGGCAATAAGCATTTAAAGAAAGTTGCAATTCCAGATCAAGAAACTGCGGTAAGTATTTTGATTGATGATTTGAAGAAATATCATGCAGTAGAAAGCTTAGATGAAATCGTTGGTGTTGGTCACCGCGTTGTCAACGGAGGAGAATACTTTAAAGATTCGACTGTAATTGATCAAGAAAAATTACAAAAAATTCGTGATTTATCAGATTTTGCACCATTGCATAATCCAGCAGAAGCACGAGGAATTGAAGCATTTATGAATGTTTTACCTGATGTTCCTCAAGTTGCCGTGTTTGATACTTCATTTCACGAAACGCTTGATCCAGTTCATTATTTATATTCAATTCCTTATGAATACTATGAAAAATACCGTGCCAGAAAATATGGTGCCCATGGTACTTCAGTTCATTATGTAACTTTGAAAACAGCAAAAATGCTACACAAAGATCCTAGTGAATTAAAGATGATTATTTGCCATTTAGGTTCAGGCTCTTCGATTACTGCCGTTAAGAATGGTAAATCGTTTGACACTTCAATGGGATTTAGCCCCCCTTGTCAGGTATCACGATGGGTACACGTTCAGGTGATATTGATCCGTCGCTATTGCAACATTTGATGCATAAGACTGGTATGTCAATTGATGAAATGATCAATGTTCTGAATAAAAAGTCAGGGTTACTGGGTATTTCTGGCATTTCATCTGATATGCGGGACTTGAAGTATAATAAAGCCCCACGTGCAGTTTTAGCACGGCAAATCTTTTTAAATCGAATTGTTCGTTATATTGGCTCATTTATTGCAGAAATGGGTGGAACTGACGTCATTGTATTGACTGCTGGCGTCGGTGAAGCCGATGTAGGGATGCGTAAAACAATTATGGATGCCTTTAAATTTATGGGTGTTGTTCCTGACTATGAAGCTAATGAGCATAATGGGCAGCATGCAATCACTAAGACGGGTTCTACAATAAAATTCTTGGTTGTGCCAACTAACGAGGAATTGATGATTGCACGAGAGGTTGTTCGCCTGACGAAATGCTCAACTTTAGCTAATAAAAATTAGAATATTAATAAAATAAGCGCTTTCTGTTAACAGTTGTCTCTAATAAAACTACAATATACTTGTTATCAGAAAGGAAGCTTTTTATTATGGCAGATGCAAAAGAAATTGAAGAAACTGCATTAATTGATAGAAATATGGATCAAGTTTTTGATTGGGCTAAGGGTAATGAAATGCCTATTCGTGACGCTATTTGGGACCACGAAATGGAAGCAAATGGTCGTGACACGATGAAGACCGAAGAAGCTGTTGAATGGATTCTTAAGGCCGATGATGACAAGGTTAAGGATTACTGCGAAAAGAACTTGAAGAAGTAACTAAAATATTCTATCAATAGACTTAACAATTTCGTCTGCGAGTAAAATGACTAGATTGCCAAAGATCTGGCCATTTTTTTAATTTCAATCGCTTGACCTACATTAATAAATATTTAATAATTGTTCAATATAAAGGTTGGGTGACAAAAATGAAAATGGAACATTCTGCAGGTGCAGTTATTTACAGAAGACGTGCAAACGGCGAACTGGAATATTTGATCGTGCAGAGCGTCGTAAATTATAATTGGGGCTTTCCAAAAGGACATCTTGAAAATAATGAAGATGCTGAAGAAGCTGCTAAAAGAGAAGTCTTTGAAGAAGTTGGCTTAAAGCCGGAATTTGATTTTAACTTTAAGGAAAAGGTCAAATATCAATTAACAGAGAATAAAGAAAAAACGGTTGTCTACTTTATAGCCAAATATCTTGCAGGACAAGAAGTCAAAACGCAAAAAGAGGAGATCTTAGCTAGCAAGTGGGTGAGTCTGGTCGAGGCCCAAAAGTATTTGACTGAGCATGGAAAGATGGATGTTTTAACTAAGGCGCAAAATTACATTGAGCAATAAAAAAGACGCATAAAAGACCTATTAAATCAAGGTTTGTAAACACCTAGATTTAATAGGCTTTTTTATTCTTGCTAAAAATAATTTTGCATATTTGCAAAGAAAAATAAATTAGATAAAAATGAGGGTAATATAATAGGCAAATGAATTAGGAAAGAGGTGAACGATCATTTTTTATACGGTTAAAGAAGAAAGTTAAGTCTTTTGCAATATCTGTTAATCCTAACCACTTTAAATTTTCTAGCTTAATTGAGATAAGCTTTTCATCTGTTTTGCCTAAACGGTAATCTAAAAGATACTTGAGGACATTAGTTCTAATTTTTAAGTAAGAGATTGGTTTAGGAATTGAAACTTTCTCTATTTTAGTTAAAAGCTGTGATGCTAATTTGGGATTTTTGATAATTAGAGCGGTTAGGGCGTTGATGACAGAGGATAAAGCATAATAATATTCTTGAAAATCATTAAATGTATTAGAATTTAAATTTTTAAGAATTCTGATTGAAATACTATATAGTTCCTTGCTGTCATAGAGAAAAACAGTGTTACCAAAAACATTGATGTACATCTCTGTCCAATATTCAATGTTAGATAAAATGTAGAATAATTTCTTTTGATAGCTCACTGGGAAAACATTGTTATCAGTTAGATCGTAATAACAATTACATGCGATAGCTAGTAGAAGTAAATCAAATTGATTATGTGAATTTTGGTATTCTTTTTTCTTGCTTTGTATTAATTGCAAAATATGACGATCATCGTTGGCTTCATAGTACATAGCCACTTTCGCAACAAATGGATTACTATGATTAATTTTGCAGTAATTAGTAAACTCTTTTAGGTTTATATGAATATTGTCTAAAAGCTTAATAACTAAATTGAAGCGAATATCAATCTTATTATTCTCCCATCTGGATAAAGTCGATGGAGAGATAACTCTGTTAGCAGCTTGCTCTAGTGAAATATGTTGTTGAAGACGAAGTGCTTTAAATTTTTGACCGTACATAATGAATTCCTGACTTTGAAATTAAAAAATAAGAGAATACTTACTGTTATTATTATAAGCATTTGGGGAATTATGGGAAGCATTGATATCAATCCCATACATAGTAAATTGCAAGTTGAAAATTATGCATTACTTAACGAGAGAAAATAGGATGTATAGTAATGTCTGAAGGTATGAAGAAATTAATTAAGGATCTTTCTGATGGTAAAAATATTTCTTTGGAGAATATTGATGCCTTAGTGAATAAGTATCACTTGTCTCTAGAAGAGCGACAATTGTTAGAAACTAAAGATGAAGATGATTTAAAGCAATTGGGTTTAAAAAGTGTATGAATCATTCTTATAAAAATGATGAAGATTGGCTTGTTGATTATGAGAAATATGTGGGTATTAAACAATGAACACACAACAAATAAATTTTAAATGGGTAGTAAAACATGTTCCAATATATTTACAAATAGTTTTTCTGGTTTTATCGGCCATTTCAGCATTTGAAGGGGTATTAAATGCTGTACTGTTTGGACAATTAACTAATATCAATTTTAGTAACATTGACCACGTTTATAAATTTATTGGCTTAGCCTTTGGCGCATATCTGATAGTCTACATAGCCATGCTCTTGTTTTATTTGGTTCAAAATAGAATTGTGATGCTATTAAATATTGCTTTAAAACAAGAATATTTTTATTCTAAATTTGCTAATTCAGACATGAAGCAAGCAAGAGGAGCAGATGTAATCAATTCGATTAGTGGTACTGCTAAAGAAATTGAACAAAAATATTTCTTTGGGATAACTGACATAGTTCAGTTTGTATTTAATGTGGTTGCATCGGCAATAGTTGTTGTAGAAACTAATCTGATTTTGGGAATTATTTATTTGCTTCTTTCAGCGCTAACCCTGATTCCAAGCTATATTGGCAAGAAGAGGATGAATGAGAAAACCGAAAAATGGAATAAATCTAACTCACAGTTGATTCAGGCAATGAAGGATATATTTGAAGGACGCTTAGAAATACTGAATTTTGGTGTCAGACATCTTTTCTTTAAACGATTTGATCGAATCTTGGTTAATGAGGAAGACAAATATCGTAAGATGAATAATTGTCAATTCCAGGTACAATTCATTGCATGGTTAATCTCTTTAGTTACACTATTGCTACCAATTTTTATTGGCTTGCTTTTTATGCAGAGAGGCTGGTTTAACGTAACGGTAGCGGCCATTATAACTTTAAGTTTGTCAGCTGATAGGGTTGTGGGATATCTAAGAACAATTGCTTTGTATCAGACTCAAATTCATAGCACCGATGCAATTAGAAAAATAAAAAGCTATAATTTTGAAGAAAGTGAAAGTGTTAAACAAGATAATCATGACTCTCAAGCTATTTTGAAAATAAAAGATTTGTCTTTTTCATATAGTGATAAGAAAATTTTAGATGGTATAAATTTAACTTTGCGTGATCATGACAAGATCATTGTTACTGGGGCTTCAGGCATTGGGAAAAGTACATTAATTAATTGTATTGCTAATAATCTGAAGTATAACGGTGAAATCACCTTTGCTGGTCATCAAATTAATCCTGCCGATTTCATCAAGATCTCGCAAAGAATCTGGTTATTCCAAGGTACAGTGAGGGAGAATCTATCACTTCTGCAAAACATACCTGATGATCTAATGCTTCATGAAGCAAAAAAGATGGGACTGATTCATGAGTTTGGCAATGATTTTTTAGATAAATTAATTTCAGATGACGCGAACAATTTATCAGGTGGTCAGGCACAACGACTTGCTTTAGTTAGAGGTCTAATTCGTTCTAAGAAGATATATTTGCTTGATGAGATTTGTTCAAGTTTAGACCCTAAAAATAGTGATGCCATTCATAAGATAATCTACCAATTGCCGGCTATTGTCATTGAAATAGCACATAACTATAATCCACAACTTGCACAAGAGAATAAAGTGCAAGTTTATAAACTGATAGATGCCAAACTACAGAAGCAAAATTACATTGAGCAATAAAAAAGACGGGAGCTTAATCAACTCTCGTCTTTTCGTCATTAAGAAATTAAATTTTAATTGAATGAGACACTAATTTATTTCCTTAATATTAGCTCAATTCCTTGATGATAGCTTCCAAGGTCTTCTTAGCTTCATCTTGGATTGGTGTTTCTGGGTGTTCTTCATCGTACTTGTTGAGCCAGTTCAAACGATCTTGCATTCTCTTAGCTAAGGTCTTTTGGTATTCTGGGTCTTCAAGGTGAACTTCATAACCATCAATAGGTAAGTATGATACACCCTTGAAGTTACCGAATGGCTTGAAGTCGCTATCCTTGATGTTGCCGTTAGCCAAGTCTTCGATTAACTTCTTAGTAACTTCCTTAGGAATATCCTTGCCCATGAATGCATCAGTGTTCAAGCTGTAGCAGCTAGCACCACGCTTAGTGAACAATTCCTTGAAGTCTCTGTAATCACCTGAAACTGGGTAGGCTCTAAATGGGTCTGCGAATGGTTCGATAACTAAAGTATTCATGTCAAAGCCCTTAGGTAAGTTTTCAGCTGAAGTACGCTTGGTTGCTAAAGTACAACCCATAGTAGTTGCCAATACTGGGTCATCGATCTTGATGATTGGAGGTAATGAACCGTCCTTCATAATCCAGAACAATGCAGTAATTGGTGACTTTTCGAAGTCTACACGGTGAGGACTAGTGTAGCGGGTCTTGATAACACGACCGTTGTTGTTACGTAAGTCTTCGGTTACGATAACTTTCTTGCCGTCTTTGTCTAAGGTTACATCACAGTTCATAATAGTGGTGTAGTACTTAGTCTCGTGGTGGCCTGCTGGGTAGTCGTGAGTCTTGTCAAAGTATGAAGGTTCAAGAGCTACTGAAGAACCGTCTTCACGTGAAATAATGAAGGCATCATCGTGCAAAACAGTGATGTCATATTTACCATCGTACATTTCGTGAGTCAAAGTTGACTTACCTGAACCTGACAAGCCGTAGAAAGCAAAGGTCTTATCATCTTTATCGTCAAAGTGAAATGACTTTTCACCACCGTGACATGCAGTGTAGCCATGACGGTGAGCAATTGCCCAAGCTAAGGTCAAAGTACCTTTCTTAAGTTCACCGAAGTAGCGTAGGTTGAAGACAGCAGCACAGTTATGTGGAGCGTCAAATACGCCTAAGCCCTTAGGGTAATCTTCGTCTTGAACATTTGGATCGAAGTAGAAGTAAATATCTGGTTCATCATAGAATTTTGATTTTTCGTATAATTTTTCAGCTTCATCGTCAAAGAAGTGGAAGTTAAGGATGTATGAAAGAAGGTTAAAGGCTTGATCTTCGGGCATCATGATGTGAGCTTTTACAGTGAATGATGGGTCAAGACCTACTAAAACAGTAGCCTTTAAGTATTTTTGTTCATGTCCCTTGTAAATATCTTCACGTAAGTTGCCGTCTAATGCTTCAGCATCTTCATTAGGATTGTCAACAAAGTGACGGGCGCTAGCAGTTCTACCTAAAATCTTGCCGTGGTTGTAAACCAATTGGGTTGCGCCATGTGGCAAACCTAATTCCTTAGTGTGTAAGATTGGCAAGTCAGTAACAATAACGCCTGATTGCTTCTTAGCTAAGTTATAAGCTTCTGCAACACTGGTTACTTCGTGGACATTGTTGCCGTAAAATGCACTTTCAATAGTGGCACGAGTGCGGCTAAACATTGGATTATCTTTTCTTAATTCATCTTGAGAATAACGTTCTTTTGTACTCATATTAAGTTTTGTCCTCTCTAGGAAGCTTTTATAAAAACGCTTTCAATAACTTACATAAACTATAGTAACATAATTGTTTGTTAATAACCACACAAATATAAAAATATAAAATTTATGAAACTTAAAAATATACATGAGGAGCTGACATGCGTGACTTTGGTAAAAAATAAATCGATGATATAATGAACGTACGTGCGAAAAAAGGAGACAAAATGGATTCAAATCAACTCTTCAAATATGTCTATGCCAAATATGGTTTGAAATTTAAGCCTGCTGTACCAGGTTCCACTAGCGTTTACGTTTTAATGTCACCAGTTGATAGTGGTTATTTTGCGATGTTATCACGTGGGCAAGGTCAGAGTATATTGGACCTGAAATGTGGTGCAATGGCTGCACTAATAAGAGATTTGCCTGGCTTCACTGATCCAATGAAGATCAAGGCGGCAGATTGGGTTGGGGCAATATTAGAAAAAGTTAGTGAAGATTCACTCAAAAAAACACTTGATTTTGCTTTTAAACTGGCGATGAATGGTGATGAAGTAAATATCGCCCAGAATCAATATTTTTATATTGCACCAGATAAAGTAGATGACCGCTATCAAGCCCAAGCAATTAAACCAAGTGAAAATCTTCGCAAGAAGCATAACAATAGTCTGGTTCCAGATAGAATTAGAAAGATGCTAGAAATTTATGACTACAGCATTTTGCCCAGTCGTGGCCGAGCTAAGAATTTTTATCAACAGGCTAGGATGATGGCCGACTATGATGATGATTATCCTGAATTTTTTGCCTTTAAGCGTTTTTATCCAACTTATCACGATATGAATACTGGGCAGCTTAGAAGTTACTTTACTTGGCGTAGCAAGATTCGCCAGCATGTTTTTGAAAAAACGAGTACATCCTATGCCTTTGTTTATATTTATGAATTACTGAACAATATTGGTGTTGATGACGCACAAGATGGATATGAAAAGCTGTTAGAATTTGAAGGAAAATATGTGCAACAATTTGACATTAGTATTGATGTATATTTACAAGACTGGCTCAAAGATTATGTTCTTTATTATGATTTAGACGAAAAAATTATTAAGCAGCGCTTTGCATCTGAGATTAAGCGTGATCATGATTATGAGGTTTTACACCATCCAGAAAAATTTACTGCGCAAGAGTTAGCAGCAGTCTTTGCAAAGAAAACGACTTATTGGAATTCATCTAAAGTTATTAATAAGAATGAAAAGTTATTTGTTCAACTGTTGCGTTACGTGTGGCTGGAGCTGCTGGATGCTAAAAAATACGGCATTGCATATTACAGTGCGTTTGTGGGCAAGCCTGATATAATTGAAAAGCCAATCTTTGCAGGCAGTGTTTTTTATCTGCGAAAACAACAAGTAGCTGACCATCAGATTGATGCAGTAAGAAAGTATCATTTTTACCAAGGAAAATGGCAAATTCATTGTGATCAACAAATCAGCCGTCAGCGGGTTAATTTAAATAATTTTCTCCATGAATTAGATAGAGTGGCGCGAACAGAATTTAAACTAGGTCGGTCGATTAAGCCGCGATTTATTGATCAAGCTGTACTTAAGGCAATTAACGCGGGGGTTGCTGAATATAGCATTCAAGAAAAAAAGGCGCAGATTGATCAGATTAAGATTGATTTTTCCGATTTGGATCAAATTCGGGCCAATGCTTCGAAGACGCGTGATAGTTTGTTAACGGATGAGGAAAAGCAGCTAGAGCAGGCAGAAGCGCAAGAAGAAGTAGAAAAACAAGCAGATGAAACTGTCAAAGTTGATAATGAATATGGCTTAGATGAAAATGAAATGTTTTTCTTAACTGCATTGCTGATGCAGCAGCCTTGGCAGACCTATTTGAAGCAGCACCACTTAATGGCATCAATTTTGATGGATAATATTAATGAAAAATTATTTGATGAATTCGGTGATGTGGTTTTAGAAAATAACGAACAGGACCAACCACAAGTAATTACCGATTATGTAGATGACTTAAAAGATATGTTTTTGAAGGGATGAAATCATGCCACAAAAAAGAAGAGTACCAAAAAGAATTGCGCAAACTGTCCTTAATTCATTAAAGGGTGGGGTAGTGCCAAGAATAGGGTTACCTTATATTACCGTGGGGAGAAAGGCCGAGATTGAGGCCCTATTACACGATGTGGATGTTATTCAAGAAGGCGGAGCAAGCTTTCGTTTTATCGTGGGTCGTTATGGCTCAGGAAAAAGCTTTTTACTTCAAACGATCCGTAACTATGTGATGGATAAAAATTTTGTTGTTGTAGATGGTGATTTATCACCTGAACGTCGGCTGCAAGGATCAAAAGGACAGGGTTTAGCAACATACCGTGAATTAATTCAGAACTTATCAACTAAGACTAGGCCTGAAGGTGGTGCCTTGACTTTGATTCTAGATCGCTGGATTAATTCAGTGCAGATGCAAGTTTCGCAAGAAACAGGCTTAAATAATGATGATCCTAAATTTGAGCAAGCAGTTGACCAGAAAATTTATGGCGTCATTTCTTCATTAAACGAATTAGTTCATGGTTTTGATTTTGCTAAATTGCTGAACATGTACTATCACGCTTATATGAGTGGTGATGATGAGACTAAGGCTAAAGTAGTCAAGTGGTTCAGAGGAGAATATAGCCATAAGACTGAGGCTAAAAAGGAATTAGGCGTTGATATCATTATTAGTGATAGTGATTGGTATGAATATTTAAAGTTATTTGCGACTTTCTTTAGACAAGCGGGCTATGCTGGTTTAATGATTATGATTGATGAATTGGTTAATATCTATAAAATTCCGAATGCAATTAGCCGCCAGTACAACTATGAAAAGATTTTGACGATGTATAACGATACCTTGCAGGGAAAGGCAAAATACCTGGGAATCATCATGTGTGGTACACCGCAAGCAATCGAGGATCGTCGCCGTGGCGTTTATTCATATGAAGCTTTGCGTAGTAGATTAGCAACTGGAAAATTTGCTCAAGCAGGTGCGCGTGATATGTATGCGCCAGTGATTAAGCTGGAACCACTAACCGCAGAAGAGATGTTGGTTTTAACGGAAAAATTGGCTGACATGCATGCGGGACTTTATGGCTATGAACGGACAATTACGGATGATGATTTAGCGCAATTTATCAAGATTGAATATGCGCGGGTTGGTGCGGATACTAATATTACGCCGCGTGAAATTATTCGTGACTTTATTGAATTGTTAGACATTGTTTGGCAAAATCCACAGACAGATATTCAGACTTTGCTTAATTCAGACCAATTTTCATATGCTAAGTCTGAAGCAGTATCTGATAATCAAGAAAAAGATTACACTGAATTTCAAATTTAAGGATTAATTATGGACGTTTTTTCACATTACGCGCCTTTTATTCAAGACTATATTTATGAACATGGATGGCGTACTTTGCGCCCGATTCAGGTGGCTGCAGCTGAGGAAATTTTTGAAACTGAGGATAATGTATTGCTCTCAGCTTCAACTGCATCAGGAAAAACAGAAGCGGCCTTTTTCCCAATTTTGTCGGATATTTATCAAGAGCCGGAAGATTCTGTTAAGGTGCTGTATATTGCACCATTAAAAGCTTTGATTAATGATCAATATGATCGGTTGATCGAGTTGTGCCAGGATGTGGATATCCCTGTTGGGCGCTGGCACGGTGATGTGGCTCAAACGCAGAAGAGAAAGCTGCTCAAACATCCCTCAGGAATTTTGCAGATTACCCCAGAATCACTCGAAAGTTTTATGATTAATAAGCATATGGACATCCCGCATTTATTCGGTGGATTGAAATATATTGTAGTAGATGAACTACATTCATTTTTGCGAAGTGATCGTGGTGGACAGACTTTCTGTTTAATCGAGCGACTAAGCAAGTTAGCTGGAGTCAATCCCAGAAGAATCGGACTTTCTGCAACGATTGGCAATTTGAAAGAGGCTAGTGCTTTTTTAGGTGCAGGTTCTAATCGGAAAACTGTCGCGCCCAAAGTGCAAAATCAACCTCAAATCTGGCATCTATCGATGGAACATTTTTATCAGACAGATCCCCAAGCTAGCAGTAAAGATTTTGATCCAAGCCAGATTGAACCTAAAACTGATCGGGCCCCCGAATTGGCAGATCCAGGAATTGGCTATATTTTTGAACATACGCGTGGCAGAAAATGCTTAGTTTTTACCAATAGTCGAGAAGAGTGTGAGGCAGTTTGTCAGGAGTTGCGGGCTTATTGTGCATATAATCATGAACCCGATCGTTTTATGATTCATCATGGCAATTTGTCACCTGCATTGCGTGAAACGGCAGAAGCAGCGATGAAAGATGAAGATGTCTATATGACAACTTGTGCTACGGCAACATTAGAACTAGGAATCGATATTGGACAATTAGAAGCAGCCTTTCAAATTGATGCTCCGTTTACCGTATCCGGTTTTTTACAAAGAATGGGACGCACAGGTCGCCGTGGCAATCCCCCGGAAATGCACTTTGTCATGCGCGAGGAGCATCCTGAATCGCGGGCAATGTTACCGGAATTGATTCCATGGCCACTGTTGCAAGGGATTGCCTTAGTGCAGCTTTATGCAGAAGAAAAATGGGTTGAACCGCCTGCACCTAACCGACTTCCCTATAGTTTACTCTATCATCAAACTATGAGTACGCTGGCATCAGGCGGGGAAATGACACCAGCAGAATTAGCTTCAAGGGTATTAACTCTATCGTATTTTCATAATGTTTCGCAAGAAGACTATCGCATCTTATTAAAGCATCTGCTTAAAACTAGTCACATTGAATGGACTGAAAATCATGGCTTAATTGTTGGTCTTGCCGGTGAAAAAGTTGTGAATAACTTTAAATTTTACGCTGTTTTTCAGGAAAATGAGGAATTCATTGTGCATGCCGGCAGTGAAGAATTAGGAACAATCGTGAAGCCCCCTCCCGTTGGGGATAAGATTGCAATTGCTGGTCGCGTTTGGGCAGTTGAAGATGTTGATCGCAAGCGCCATCAAGTATATTGCCATGAGGTGAAGGGAAGAATTCCTGCTTTCTTTGGGGACGTGCCGGGGGATATTCAGCCGAAAATTTTGCAAAGAATGAAAAAGGTGCTGACTGAAAAGGGGATGTATCCGTATTTAATGCAGAATGCTCAAGCAAGATTAACCCAAGCACGTGACACTGCCGCCTTGGCTGAGTTGCCAAAGAAGAATCTGATCAAATTAGGTGGCAATATGTGGTGTCTTTTTCCTTGGACAGGGACTTACGCATTTATAGCATTGGAACGGTTAATTAGAATTAAATGCGGTGAAAAACTAAATATTCGTGGCTTTAATTCTTCCCGTCCATATTTCATGTACTTTGCAATGGATGCCGATGAGGATGACTTCTGGCGGATCATTAATGAAGAAGCACAAAAAGACTTTGATCCCTTAGACCTGGTTTATCCTAAGGAAGTTCCTGGAATTGATAAGTATGATCAATATTTGCCAGATGAATTACTTAGAAAAGAATTTGCGCAGAGCGTTTTGGATATTCAAGAAATGAGACGGTGTGTTAAGGCAATGGCAGAGGACTATCAAGAGAATAAGTAGAATTCTGTTATAATAGAAAAAAACTGATTAGAAAAGAGAATAAAAATGGCTTTAAAAATTAATCAATCTGTTTCTAAAGATGCCCAGGCACGTGATTTGCTTAAGGAATTAATCAAGGTGCACCAAGTTCATCAAGCTTATAATGTGCGTGATTTGACTGATGCCGATGAACAGATTTTGGAGAAAGCATTTAACAAAACACGTCAATTAATGCCAAGAATTACTGCTAAGAAAATTAAGTTTGATGATAAGCAATGGGATTCATTGTTCAACTTATTGATGGCAGAACAAATTGCTTTTGCTCGAGTATTGAGTGAAGGCGATGAAAATTTGACGACTTATGCTCAAGCTAAAAATCAAGCTGAGCAAGCTGCAGCCTTAGTTAATGCACAAATGGTTAAATTGGATAAAAAGTAAAGAAATTCCTGCTCAATTTGGCGGGAATTTTTTGTTAGGCTTAATTTTAAATAGTAACTTTACAAAGGAGACCATAATTTTGTACACTACTTATTAAAAAGAAGTAAGTAGAAAGAGGAGCGCAATGCTACATAATTCAACAGTTGATGCACAAATCAATCATAGATCAATTAGAAAATTTAAAGATGAAGTGCTGAATAAGGAACAATTGGAAACTTTATACACAGTTTTTCAACATACTGCAACGAGCATGTTTATGCAAAATGCCAGTTTGCTTCATGTAACTGATCCTGAACAGAAAAAGAAAATCCAAGAGCTTTGCAATCAGAAGTATGTTGGCGCCGAAGGTGACTTATTTATCTTCATTGTTGATTTGTACCGTAATCAACAAATTCGTCAACAACTTGGCAAAGATGATGGCCGTGTTCATACGACTGATATCTTTTTCCAAGCTATGGAAGATACACTGCTTGCTTTTCAGAATGTGGCTAATGCGGTAGAAAGCATGGGATTAGGCTATGTGCCACTTGGTACGGTGAATGATCATCCTTTGGAGATGCTTAAGACTTTAGATTTGCCAAAACTGACTTTTCCAGTGTTGGGGATGCAAGTTGGTGTGCCAGATCAAGAACCACAATTGAAGCCGCGCTTGCCACTTGAATATACATGCTTTGAAGGTAGTTATAAGAAGGATTTTGATGTGAAGGATCTTAAGGACTACGATGACGTGGTTACGACTTATTATGATTTGCGGGATGCTAATCGCCGGATTGATTCATTTACCAAGCAGATTACTAGTAAAAAGCTTGATGATCATGAGACCGATCGGGATCAATTGCCGGAAGAATTGCATAAACAAGGCCTTTGTTTAGATTGGAAATAGAATTGCAACAAGAATAATGCTGTGGTGATTGCACCCGGTGCGTTGTTTTGGTATAATTCATTTGTTGTGAGGTCGCTGAATTAGCTCAGTTGGTAGAGCATCTCCCTCGTAAAGAGAAGGTCGCCAGTTCGACTCTGGCATTCAGCATCAGAGTATTACTAAAAAGCATTATTTATTTTCAATATTGTTAATAAATGATGCTTTTTTTGGTTGTATGAATTACGTTCAATAATGAAAGGAAACGTAGTATGCAGATATGGCAATGTTTTTTCTAAGAAACAACTTAATGAGTTCATGGTGCAAAGTTAATTAGTAAAACAAAAAACTGTATCACTCCAATGACATTAGCCTAGAGTGATACAGTTTTTTTACATATTACGCAGATTTTTATTGAAAATAATCATTGCGATTACTAGTACTAAAATTGAAGCAGAAGTGGCAAGCGTACTCCAAATGTTACTATGAGAAGTAATCAGACTGCGAATTAGCGCAGTAACACCTAAGCCCAATAGAAAATTGATGCTAGTGTGACCGTTATGACGCAAGGCTGAAATAATCATTGCAGTAAATTCAAAGAAGAGGAAGAAAACGATAATTTCTGACATAATCTCGGAGTTGCTTTCTTCGATCTTAGTTGAAAATAATGATTGGCAAAGTGGAATTAGATCGCGGAATAAGAGTATGATCAGAATAATCCCGAGTAAACCAATTGCGACTACTAGTAGATTCTGTAAAAGGCGAGCAAATTTAGCGGTAAATTTGTTGAAGTTTTTCATGGCTTTAATCCTTTCTTTTTTACCATTATAGAATAAGCAATAAGATTAGGGCTAGGGTGCTAAATATTATGCGTCAAACATGCGAAAGCGCTTTTTCTTTTCTATAATAAAAATAGAAGAACTAATGAAAGGAAAGAATCATGTCGCTTAGAACAAAATTTAATTACATGGCAACTGGTCGTCCTTATAATGATGCGGATCCTCGCCTTGACACCTTGAGAGATCTTGCTACCTTGAAGACCAATAATATTAATAATGAGAATGATCACGCTAAAAAAGAAATATTAATCAAAGAACTCTTTGGTTCAACAGGTGAGCATCCCTTCGTAAACCCTAATTTTCGTTGTGAATTCGGACAAAATATTCATGTTGGGGATAACTTTTATGCCAACTATGATTGCACGATTTTAGATGGCGCGCCTGTTTATATTGGAAACAATGTTTTGTTTGGTCCTAAAGTTGGCTTGTATACCAGCAACCATTTATTTGATCCAGCCGAACGAAAAGCCGGTGGCTGTGTTGCACATTCGATCGGCATTGGTGACAATGTCTGGCTAGGTGCAGGGGTTAGCGTAACTCCAGATACAATTATTGGACGTAATTCAATTATTGGTGCAGGCAGTGTAGTTGTGAATGACATCCCAGATAATGTAATTGCAGCGGGGAATCCATGCAAGGTAATTAGAAAGATTACCGCTGCAGATCGTACTGGATTCGATCCTAATAGTGGTCAATTTCTATAGAAAAAAGACAGTAGTTGATTTCAAACTACTGTCTTTTCTGATCATCTTAATCTAGCAACGCCATTCAACGCCGGTCATTTTTACATTCTTTTGAGCTTTAATTAACTCGGCGCCATTGCCGATATCAACGCCGCCATCAAGCAATCCTTCGTCACTCTTTAAGTTGAGGGATGCATTGGCGTAGTCAACCACTAAATTTGGTCCCATCATTGTGGTGTCGTATTTAGAAGTGTAAATATTGATTCCTTGGTTATTTTCAAATTTGATTGGATAATCAGGATCAACTTTGTCTACATAAATAATGGAAAAGTGACTGCCAATTGCACAACCGCCGCCTTTGATAGAATATTTACCACCACCATCGTCGACGATTAAAATTAGAATTTTATTCAAGATTTCGCGTCTTTTTAAGTAGTCAAGCGCCTTGTCAGTGAATGTAATTTTCATTTCGAACACTTCTTTCTTGTTTCATCTTGTTAACTCAATTATAGTCAAAAAGAATAGTAAATAAATTAATTTAAATCAAAAATGGAGGAAAAATAAATGACTGATAAGAGCCATGATCCAGATAATTTTGATTGGCTGGATTCCATTATTAATGAAGAAACTGACAAACGTGTAAAAAATGAAGGTTCTCAAAAGAAGGATCAAACAAGCGATGATTCTGATAATCATTGGTTTGATTCGATCATCGATGCAGCAGTTGAAAAACGTACTAAGGAAAATGAACGGATTCTGCACAAATTGAAGGAAAAAGAAAGGTTCAGTATAAATTCTTGTGTAAACGGCTGTGAGATTTAGGATGCCTTTCGGGA
>NZ_PCYY01000024.1:0-30317 GCF_002553955.1 Lactobacillus sp. UMNPBX12 | reverse complement strand
ATTCAATATACAGAATTTAATTTTCAAAAGTGTTCAATTTGAAATTGCAATTTTCGTTTTCTATATAATAGTTATTTATTATCAAATTATAAGTATTTAATATATAAGGCCAAACTATTTATACTAAAAAGAAAGCATGATTAATTAACAATCGCAAACTAAAAGAGACAGACCAAAAATCTGTCTCTTTTTTCTACCTTAATTTATTTAATCTGCATGTCTCCACTTCTTATCAGTTAAGATACGTGCAGCTAAAAGACCTAATGGCAAGGCCACGACAATCATCAACGCTTCTACGATCCAATAAGCCCCGATATTAATATTCGTGATTCCAAAGTTAAATACAGCTCGATACATGTAAAGACCAGGCACCATAATTACAATTGATGGAACAGTAATTGCAATTCTTGGAAAACCAACTTTTTTCCTTACAATACTTGCTAATAGACCAGCTGTTAAAGCACCAATAAATGCTGCCAAAGCTGGAGCAACCTGAGCATAATCGACTAAGCTAAGACGTAATGTATTTGCCATTGCTCCCATTACCGCGGCTGTAGCTGCCATTTGTGGTCGACTGTTAAACATAATTGAAAAACCAAACACCCCACAAAAGCTAGCCAGCAATCGCAAGCAGGTTAACGTCCCTGGATCAATTTTTAACTTAGGCATAGATCCTGGATGCAAACGCAAAATTGTTGCTACAGCCCAGCCTGCCATCGTTGCAATTACGATAATTAAAATCGCATAAGTCAGCCGTTCAAGCCCAGAGCGCATATCTAACTTAGACATGTCCAATCCAGATGTAATAAATGGAAAACCCGGAATTACGAACAACATGGCACCAATATAGCCATAGGCATGATCATGGTTAATGTGGAATAATATTTCTCCTACATGAAAACTCATAAAGTAAACACTGCAGGCTATGGCAACCGCAACCGCAATCTTGGCTACCAAAGTTAACCTGTGCTTACCCATAATTGCTCTAATATATTGACCGCAAGCTGCACCCAAGAAAGCACAGATCACCTCAGGAAGACCGCCGCCTAATAAGAAAATAAAGCCGCCGCAGGCCAAGCCTGAACTAAGTCCCGAAATTAACGGAGAATACGCTGACTTTTGCTGAGAAATCTCCCGTAAGCGTTTATGAATTTGACCGATAGTCCATTCCCCATGTCCCTTTTCAAATTGCCGAACGAATTTTTCCATTTCATTCAACTTAGTCATATTCACACCTGTTGCTGGTAACGATAAAGTCTGGGAATATGATTCATTATCAACATCAAAACAGGTATATTCAATTGACACTAATCCAATATCCGTTGAACAGGTAATGCCCAAGGTTCTGGCAACCGTATCCATTGAATCACGTACTCGCCAAGCACCTGTACCACAGCTTAAAAGCATAATACCTACTCGACCTACAATCGAGGCCTTTTCAACTAATGTTGCATCCTGCGCCATCGTATTATCATCGCTCTTGAAAAATTCCTCCCACAGAATCTTCATATGATGTTTTTCTGATAAATGATGTTCTCGATCAATTTCACTCATGCTATTATTACTTTCCCTTACATAGTTCGCATAATTATAACTATTATATTCTACCACAGGAACTTCATCATAATTTTTTATATTTTAAAATTTGCTGCTCCTTTTTATTATTTTAAATTTATAATAGACATATAAGTTATTTTGAAATAAAGGATGATTTAAAGTGGCTCAATTAACTGATGAACAACTTGCTAACATTGCTCATGACTTTTACCTTAGTCAGCTTAATATTGCTGATATCTCACAAAAATATGATTTATCGCGATATTTAATCGCTAAAGCACTAGAAGACGCGCGTAACCGTGGAATTGTTAAAATTAAAATCTCGCGTGGAATCAAACGCAATCAGGTACTAGAGAGAGAATTTCAGAAAAGATTCAGATTAAAAGAAGCTTTTATTGTCGAAATTACCGGCAACCGCGATGAAAATAGTGAAGCCGTAGTTAACTTCGCTGCTAAACAAATTGAAACCTATCTAAAGCAAGCAAAAATCGCTGGTATTAGTTGGGGTGCAACAATGCATGGCGTGATCAACGACTTTTTTGAGCAGGACTTAGAGCAACTTTACTTTATTCAATTACTTGGTCAACCAATTAATTCTAACCGCAGGAAGAATCCATTGGCCCAAGATGCGGCAGAAAAATTGCATTCCCATAGTCTAAGTCTGCCAACCCCACTTTATATACTAAATCCAAAGATCATGCCTGCCTTGAAACATGAGCCTTATTTTAAAGTAATTGAAAATTGTTATCATCACTTAGACATGCTTTTCACTGGTCTTAGTACTTTCCAATCATTTCAAGCTAATCAATTTTTGAAAGAAAATTATGGACCTGAACTATTTAAAGACATTCCTGACTGCGATGTAGCTGGAATGATCATGGGACGACCATATAATATTAAAGGTGAATTTTTCCCTGACTTCGAACAACACATTTGTGGTATCAGCATGAATGACATTATGAAAACGCCAATTCGTTTTTGTGTCGTCCGCAATCGCTTTAAATCTGAGGCACTCCTTGGCGCCTTACGTAGCGGTATCATTACTCATCTAGTAACTAATGATGCAATTGCCCAACGCGTTTTGCAAAATATCGATTAATTCGCTAAAGTAATACAGAGATAGACTATTTATAATGAGGAGAAAAAATGAAAAAATCTAGATATGATTTATGGATTGGTGCACTGAACCTGATCAATTGTGTGTTATTCATTAGCTCTTGGTTTGCCATCCTTGGAGCTGACTTCACTGCTAGAATAGCTTTAATATTTTACTTATTTGCCTGGTTCGGCGTGATCCTTAATGCCGTTGCAGTAGTGCAATCGCATAACATGAATATCTCACTAATTGGGCCAATTTTAGGAGTAATTGGTAATGCACTATATGGCTTTACCGCTGCTCTAGCCTTACCTGCTGTGATTGTTAATATTATTTCTGCCTTCTTTATTTTTATGCAACATAGCAATAAAAAATAGAAAAAACAGCCAAAAACTGGCTGTTTTTTTCTATGCTAAAATTTGTTATGTACTGATTAACAATTACTAAAGTTGTATTTACAATGACTGGGAGGTGAGAATTATGGAGTTTAGAATTGATGAATGTATTCCAGATGTTGTATCAATGATGGCTTTGGCACAAGCAATTGCTAATTTTGACCTCAATGGTAAAAAGCCACAAGATGTGAACCTAGGAAGGATGGCAAATGTCTAAAGTTTTTCGAAATGACTTAAAAATAAAGGACATCCCTAATCAAAGAAAACTTAGGGATGTCTTTTTTAGCCCAAATATGAAATTGCTACTTGTAATTGTGCCAGTTTCATTGCCGCCTGAGCCACATTCTTGCGATCAACATCAACAAAAATCTCACAGTGTTTTTCATCAAATTCATAACCTGACCCTAGCGCAATATCTTCCGCAGTTTCATATAACTCTTTATCTTCTTCATTAGGATCTAGCTTAAATAGAATTCGTCCGCCATCACTAACGCGGCAATGATCATCGGCTTCCTCAACCCAAACATATACGGTATCGCCATAAGAATCAATCATCATTGTGGCAATCTGCAATGTCCTATCGTCAACCCAAATTGTCTTGGTTACCTTAGCAACATACGAACCTATTTCATGGTTAATTTTCTTTAATTCATCCTGCTTCATTTTTTACCTCTAATTTATAAATTCTTTTCTTTAATATAAGGATACCCTCTTAGCAATTCTTCTACAAATTTATTAAATAGATTGAATCTCCCAATCAGCTTGACTGTTACCGCTTACTAATTATACCTTGTAAATATACTAAATTTTGGAGAAAAATATGCATACTAAGGGTTTATCAGTTAAAAATGTTGTAGCGATCGGAATTGGATCGGCAATCTATGTTATTTTAGCACGTTTCACATCGATTCCTACGCCTATTCCTAACACAAATATTGAATTAGTCTTTCCTTTTTTGGCTCTTTTTGCGTCAATCTATGGCGCTAAGGTCGGTTTTATTGTCGGCTTTATTGGACATGCTTTGTCTGATTTCATTATGTACGGGCAGACTTGGTGGAGCTGGGTATTAGCTACTGCTGTTTTAGGCTGGATCATCGGTTTAGCGGCCAAACGCTTAGACTTAAAAAATGGTATTTTTGGTATTAAACAAATAATCTTTTTTAATATCATTCAAATTATTGCCAATATTCTCGCCTGGATTGTAGTTGCACCAATCGGTGACATTATCATCTATAGTGAACCTGCTAACAAAGTTTTTGTCCAAGGAATTTCGGCTACGCTTTCTAATGGTATTACAATTATGGTCATTGGCACGCTCCTACTTAAAGCTTATGCTGGAACCAAGATTAAAAAAGGCAGCTTGCGCAAGGAGAATTAAACAATGCCTAAAACAATTATTGAATTCAAAGATTTTTCATTTAAGTATGACAGTCAGGCCAAGCCAACACTAAAACAGATTAATCTAACTATCAAACAAGGTGAAAAATTGTTAATTGCTGGACCATCAGGTTCAGGTAAATCGACCATTGGCCGCTGTATTAACGGCCTAATTCCTAATCTAGATACTGGTGAGATCACCGGTGAATGCACTATTAACGGCAAGAATATTAAAGACACTAACCTATTTGATCTTTCTTTCACCACCTCAACTATCCTACAAGATACTGACAGTCAATTTATCGGCTTAACTGTTGGTGAAGACATTGCTTTTGCTTTGGAAAACGACTGCCAACCACAAAATCATATGAAGCAAGTTGTTCATCGCTGGGCTGATGAATTAGGGATTGAGCATTTATTAAAGCAGGCGCCACAAAATCTATCTGGTGGTCAAAAACAAATTGTTGCTCTAGCTGGTGTCATGGTTGATGAATCACCAATTTTACTTTTTGACGAGCCACTTGCTAATTTAGACCCAGCTTCAGGAATGAAAACGATGGCTTTAATTGATCGCATTCAAAAAGAATTAAATGCGACAGTAATCATTATTGAACACCGTCTAGAAGAAGTTTTGAGTCAGCCTATAGATCGCATTATCCTAATTAATGATGGTGAAATTGTAGCTGATAAGAAGCCAAATGATCTATTACATGAGAATTGTTTAGAAGACGTTGGTGTTCGTAGTCCTCTTTATTTAAATGCCTTAAAAAAAGCTAACGTCGACCTTACGCGTATTCCGGACCTAACTTCAGTCGCTGCTTTGCCCCAAGATCCTGCAATTGCTAAGCAATTGCAAGAATGGCAAAACAACATTACCCTAAGTGGTGAAAAAGAAGAGACTCATCCTCTATTAGAACTCAAAGGCGTCGGCCACCGTTATAGTAAATTGCAGATTCATCCTTTACATGACGTTACAGCGACAATCAATCAAGGCGATTTTGTTTCAATAGTCGGTCAAAATGGTGCGGGAAAAACCACCCTTTGTCGAATTATTTGTGGCTTTATCGACAATGAGGGACTTATTTTATTTGATGGTGATAACCTTAAGCAGTTTTCAATCAAAGAGCGTTCCGATAAGATTGGTTATGTCATGCAAGATCCTAACCAGATGATTTCACAAAAAATGATTTTTGACGAAGTAGCTCTAGGCTTGCGTCTACGTGGTTATGATGAGCAGACTATTCGCACTAAGGTCTATGATACTTTGAAAGTTTGTGGTCTTTATCCGTACCGCAACTGGCCAATCTCTGCTTTATCCTTCGGTCAGAAAAAGCGAGTCACAATTGCTGCAATTTTAGTGCTTAATCCTGAGTTATTAATTCTTGATGAACCAACTGCAGGGCAAGATTGGCAAACTTATACTGAGATCATGAACTTTTTAAAACAGCTTAATGATCAAGGCAAAACAATTATGATTATCACTCACGATATGTACTTGCTGATGGAATACACTAACAGATCCCTGGCTTTTGCTGATGGAACACTAATTGCTGACACAGATCCAATCAAGTTATTAACTGAAAAAGCTTTAATTAAAAAGGCCGCTTTGAAGCGAACCTCCTTATATAATCTCGCTATCAAATATCAATTAGAAAATCCAGATAGCTTTGTCCGCGCCTATATTGATGCAGAAAGGGATGAAAAACATGCATAATGAGAGCCAAGTTTTAGGTTATCAACCTGGTGATTCTTTTATTTATCAATTAAACGCAACCACTAAGTTAGTTTTTATGCTCCTAGTCTCGGTTGCTTGTATGGTAACTTATGATACCAGATTCTTAATTGCTATCTGTATTTTATCAATTTTCTTGTTTAAAGAGGCAAAAATTAAGTGGAGTCAGATTTCTTTTATCGTGAAATTTATTGTAGTTTTCATGTTGCTAAATCTGATTTTTGTTTTCATCTTTCAGCCAAGCTATGGTGAAAATATTTATCATTCTAAAAGCATCTTGATCCATGCCGGCTACTTCACATTAACATTGCAAGAGGTATTCTACTTATTCAATCTTTTCTTAAAATATGTCTGCTCAATTCCAATCGTATTGCTGTTTCTATTAACTACTAATCCTAGTCAATTTGCTGCTTCATTAAATAAAATCGGCATTAGTTACAAAATTTCCTATGCTGTTTCTCTAGCTCTACGCTACATCCCAGATATCCAAAATTCTTATTGGGATATCTCAGCTGCCCAACAAGCACGTGGCAATGAACTATCCAAAAAGGCTAGTTTAGGCAAACGAATTAAGGGGACATTGAATATCGTGATGCCTCTTATCTTCTCCAGTTTGGATCGAATCGATACAATTTCAACAGCCATGCAATTACGCCGCTTTGGCTCAAAGAAAAAACGGACCTGGTATGTCACCCAATCATTTAAAAAAGCTGATTATCTTGTAATGATCGCAGCCGTGATTTTGGTATTAATTGTGGTTGGTCTCTGGCAACTTGATCATGGTAGATTTTATAATCCATTTATTTAGACCAAAATTAAAAGGACCTAATGGTCCCTTTTTTGTTTTCGATTTTTCTGTTTATGATCATCTTGAGTGACAATCTCAGGTTTCTTAGGAATCGGCGGCGTGATTATTTCATAATTACGCAAACGGTGTTCAAGATAGTCATCTAATCGCTCTTGCGTATTTTCATGTACAATAATCATTAAATCGCCTCACTTTTCATAATTATACCTCAAAAATGTAGGTTAAACAGCGTAATTACTAAGTATGTCATTCCACTAGCAATCACAGGACCTGCAGCTACACCCTTGAAAACCACTACTCCAATAATAGTACCTAAAACTAATGCAACCGTCACCTGTGGCACCGCTGCTAATTGATCAACACCATAACGTGACAAGATAGCTACAGCAATTCCCGCTAAAATGGCAATCCATCCAGCTGGCGACTTAAAAGTTTTAATCAGATCCTTAAAGCCAATCTGTCCTGTCGCAATAGGAACTAGAATTGCAACCGAAATAATAGTTACGCCCCAATTAATCCCCTTTGCTTGAATAGTAGGCAGCCATTTACTAGTAAACGGTAATAATTTAAACACCATTACCACTTCCGTTGCAATAATTAATGACATGTTTTTACCCAATAACGCTACAACTAGCACCAATGCTAGAAATAACCAACTTTCCATATTTATCTCCCCTCAAAAAATCATTAGCATTAGTTCACTTTAACAAAAATATTCATCAAAACAAAATAATGAGTCTAAATAAGTGAAAATCAATCTAATTTGTGTCATAATAAAACTACTCAGAAAAATATATGTATACGCGCACCTCGTTCTTAAAACGAGGTGTTTTTTTACGCAAAGAACCAGTGCAGATATTTATGCTTGAAAATAAAATATTTGCACAAATAATTAAAAAACGTTTCTTGCAAAAATACAACTAAACATTTTAATAAAAACAAAAAGATGCCACTTTCGTGACACCTTTGTGATTACTTATTCATACATTTCGTTTTGAACTAATCCCTAACTTCCTTAATGGTATCAATGATAGTACCATCACGATACTCAACTAAGGCAACTGTACGATCAGTATATTCAAGTGGCTTTGGTACACCAACTTGTTTTTCAGCCATTTTTTGCAATTCATTAATATCCAAGATCTTAAGTCCTGGCACCTTACTAAAGGCATCCACTAAATCCTGGCGAGCTGGATTAATGGCAATTCCTCTTTCAGTTACTAAAACATCAATTGATGAACCTGGAGTAACAATAGTTTCTACTCTTGGAACAACAGTCGCATTACGTCCCCGAACAAGAGGAGCTGTAATAATCGTCATCTTGGCACCAGCTGCGGAATCTTGGTGACCACCGACGGCTCCACGAATGACACCATCTGAGCCAGTCATAACATTAACATTGAAGTCAGTATCGATTTGTAAAGCTGACAAGATTGAAACATCCAAGTTGTTAACCACTGCACCCTTATTATGAGGATCGGCATACCAAGAAGCATCAATTTCTTGTTGATTTTTATTGTTAGCCATTGATTGGGCAGCACCCTTATCAAAGTCCTGCACATCCATAACTTTTCTGACTAGACCTTCTTCAAGTAAGTCAGTGGTAGGTTTAGTAATACCACCCAAAGCAAATGATGCAGTAATGCCATCATCAATCATACTTTGACGTAAGTACCTGGTGACAGCTAATGCAGCACCACCAGAACCAGTTTGGAAGCTAAACCCTTGCTTGTAATATGGAGAGTTAATGATTACCTGGTTAACCATTTGAGCAATCTTGAGTTCCTTAGGATCCTTGGTAAAGCGAGTGGCACCAGAACCAATCTTGTCTGGATCTCCGACTTTATCAATTTTAACCACATAATCCACTTGATCTTGCTGAATTGACGCAGGCGTATTTGGATAATCAACAATATTATCAGTTAATAAAACAACCTTATTAGCATAGCGAGCATCCATTAGGGCATAACCCAATGAGCCGAAGACGGCATCCCCATCTTGACCGTTAGCATTACCTGCGGGATCAGATACTGGCACACCCAAGAAGGCAACATCAACCTTAATCTCGCCCTCTTCAATTGAACGAGCACGATTACCATGTGAGCGGAAAATTACAGGATTCTTCAAGCCGCCATGTGAAACAAAATCACCTAGTGAACCGCGCATACCCGAAGAAGTAATATTAGTGATTACTCCCTTTTTAATCGCTTCGATAACTTTATCATTCATAACACCAGTAAGTGAACTTGGAGCCAAGGTTAAATCCTGGTAACCCATACTAATAATCTTGTCCATTACCAAGTTAAAAACATAATCCCCATTTCTAAAATGGTGGTGGAATGAAATAGTCATACCATCTTTCAGGTTATTCTTGATTACCTCATCAAGTGAATCAATAATCTTATTTTGTCCAGTAGTAACTCTTACCTTTGGAGCAACCCGCTTAACTTCAGGATGACCAATTTCAGTAGTTTCAAATGGTTTCAAATTCATTTTTTTCATTAAATCATCTGGTAATTCGCGTTTTACTTTATTCTCCAATGTAGTTACCTTCTTTATCAATCAAGTTAGAAGCTTTCGCTGTTTCCAAAACCCTGGTAGCCTTTTCTACAACTGGCTTATCGATCATCTTACCATTAAGTGAAATAACGCCTGAGCCCTTAGCTTTGGCTTCACGAATGGCATTTTCAACATTCTTAGCTTGCTCAATCTCTTCTTTAGTTGGATTAAAGACCTTATTAACCATTTGAATTTGACGTGGGTTAACCAAACTCTTGCCATCATACCCTAGTTCATGGATATAGTTAGTTTCACGATAGAAGCCTTCAGTATCCTTCATATTTGAGAACACTGTATCAAAGGCATATACGTCTGCGGCCCGAGCTGCTTGTAAAACCATGTTACGCGCAAATTCCAATTCGCGACCATCTGGATAACGATGAGTATGCATATCTGCAGTATAGTCTTCGCCAGATACCGCCAAGCCCATCATTAAAGGCGTTGCGGTTGCAATTTCTGGGGCATTTAAGACACCCTTGGCTGATTCGATGGCAGCCATCACGCCAATAGAACCATTTTCAATGTCAAATTCATCTTCCCAATGTTCGATATCCTTTACCAATTTTTGAATCATTGCAGCTGATTCAGTTTTAGGCAAGCGAATAACGTCAACGCCGGCTTTTACCATTGCCTTAACATCTTCATCGTAAAATGGCGTGTCTTGACCATTAACACGAACTACAATTTCACTGCCACCGAAATCGACTGTCTTAATTGCCTCATAGACCAACATTCTGGCAGCATCTTTTTCCGTTAATGAAACTGAGTCTTCCAAATCAAGCATAATCGAATCTGCACCATAAATGCCAGCATCCTTAATCATAGCTGGATTATTACCAGGTACAAACATCATGGTTCTACGCAAACGATTCTTAACGTATGTCATTTAGAGCACCTCCAAATCTGGCTTGTCTGAAGTTTCGGTTGCACGTTGTGCAGCTGCTAAAGTACGAGCCTTAATTACACAATCCAGTGCTCCCTTATCGGTTGCTTTAACCTTGGCATTTTCTAAGCCATAAGCTTTTAAGGTGTCAGTAATCACCTTTTCAATCTGATCTCCATAGGCCTTTTTTACTTCTGATTCAAGGTCAATCTCAATGCCGTTAGAACCCTTTGAAATCATGATTTGGATATCTGAACTCTCAAGTGTTCCCGCAACTGCTGTGGTTTTAATTTCCATCAATATTCATTCCTTTCTCAATTTTAGACTGCAATTTCTGCATGTTTTGCTTAATAAATTCATAAGTCGTTTCCGGCACGAATTTATTGATCTCTTTTAAATTGCCATCCTTGATCAGCTGTCTAACTTTAGTGGCAGTAACAATTTGACCGTCTTTTTCCAAGCGATCAATTACGATTACTTCAATCTCAGGACCAAGCTCATGCGCTAGGCTAACATTATAAAAGTGAGTCGTTCTTGAAATTGGTTCTTTACCAATATAACGACGGGTAATGTTCAGTCCTGGTGCAATTTGATTCTTAAAGACAGCCGCGTCTATCACCGTTTGTACAGCAATTAAATCGTCAGGTGATTTTAAGAAGTATGCTGGAAAAGTAGCTGGTGAAACCATGTAGTCTCCGCCAGAGATTACTTTCACATTACTAAACTCCTTAGTACCTTCTTGCACCAATTTGAAGCGCTCATCAAAGCTAAACAAAGAAACATCATTAGCCACAACAAAGACATAAACCAAATCGTTTTCTTCACTAGCCATCTTAATCAAATGCTGATGACCCAAGGTAAACGGATTTGCATTCATGACTATTGCAGCGACCTTCTTATGCTCTTGATCTGCTATTTCGGGCACTTCAGCCACAAATTCCTTCACATCAGGCATTCCATTTTCTAAAAAGGCTGCCTGATCCGTCTTGGCTAACAAATTGAAGTGCAAGTGCTCAAAGCTAGTTGCATACTTTGCTTTAGTAAAGACAAAGGAATGGAAAATTCCATCATTAGTCAAATATTGCGTTAAGGCTGTAACCACTTTATTAAAGCGAGCCCCCTGCGTATCGGCATCATTCTTGACTCCGATATACTTTAAGACATTACCAGCCACACTACCAGTACCAACTAAATTGCCTTCCTCATCTTCTAGCCCAATAGTATGATCAATCACATTAACTTCGCGTTCACTAAAATCATTTAACCCCAATGATTCCAACAAGTTTTCCCATTTTTGCCTAGTTGTAGCGTCGTTTAAAAACAAATCAACGACTTTATCCATAAATATGCCGCCTTACTATTTCGGTAATCGTTTTCACAAATATAGTTTACTCTCTTAGTTTGATTATTTCAATTTATCTATTAATTTTTTAAATTTTTCAAAAATTCAGCAATAATCTCATGCGTTTTTTCTGGTTGCTCAGCCTGAGGCAAATGCCCACATTCCGGTACAATCGCCGTTTGAACATCTTGATTCAGCATTTTTATCGCTTGGGTAAATTCTGCATTAAAAAATGGCGATTTTTCCCCAGCAATTACCAGCATGGGAACCTGCGTATCCAAAATCATGTCACGCCAATCTTGCTCCGCATGTTCAACTAAACAGTTATAGTTTTCGGCTGGATCATATGGGAATTCTTGATATTCCTTTTTAGCAGCCAAAAACATTTTTTCATCAATGTGATGGTAAAAAGCCTTGCCAAAATCAAATTTAAGCATGTCAGGATAATTATCCCAAGTTAGGTCTTTAAAGCCATACTTCCAGCTCTTATCCGCAATCATCTTTGGTGACTGGTCTAAATCAACCATTGCCTTTAGTCTACCTTTGCCATAAATTGACAAATATGCCCAAATATTGGCAGCCCCCATGGAATTTCCAATAGCTACTACATCATGCAAATTGAGCTTAACTAATAGCTCCTCTAAGTCAACTGCATGACGACTAATCCGCTGTCCACGATAGGTTCGTTCGGACTGTCCTTGATTGCGTGGATCAAGCATAATAAAACGATAATCATTTTTAAATAAGGCAATTAAATCTTGCCACATTTGACAAGATCCCCCTATACCTGGGATCCCAATCAAAGCAGGCTTATCTTCATCCCCCGTATCGGTATAATGCAAAATTACATCGTCATTAGTTTTAAATTTCATCTTTAATCTTCTTTCATTTTGATTACTCAATTCTATTATGGCGCAAAAAAAGCAACCTGGTGATTCCAGATTGCTTATTTTTTACCATAAACCAATAATCTTCATCCAAAGAACTCCGACAGTTCCAAAAATAATCATATAGATTAATCCAAGGACAAAATTCATCTTCCACCATTCACCTTGTTTAACATAGCCAGTAGTAGCCAAAATTGAGGCAGGACCATTAGCATAGTGAGTGGTTGATGCGTTGATTGCACCAGTAAAGGCTAAAAGCATTGCGGAAAGGCCTAAAGGAGCACCAGTTGCAACCGCAACAGACAAGAATGGCAAATAAAGAGCGGTCATATGTGCAGTTCCACTTGCAAAGAAGTAGTGGGTGTAGAACAAAAGCAAAACTAGAATTGCCAATACAAAGCCCCAGCTAACACCATGAAGACCATTTTGAACTAATTTGGAGAACCAATCAATAAATCCGTATGAAATCAGCTTACCAGCCATGAACATCAGGATAGAAAGCCAAATCAAGATATTCCAAGCACCAGTTTCTTTCAGAGCATCCTGCATTGTTAACACACCGGTAATCATCAAAATAGTTACAGCCAGGAAGGCAACAAAAGTCGCATCTAATTGTGGGATCTTAAAGAAACCAGACAAAACCCATAAAACAATTGAAAGAATGAAGACTGACATCATAATTTTTTCTGGAGTTGACATTGGTCCCATTTTTGCTAATTTTTCATCAGCCCATTTCTTAGCATCTGGAGTTTCTTTAATCTCAGGTGGGTACATCTTGTAAATAACAAATGGAATGATTACTGCCAATACAGCAACAGGTACGATTGCAGTGAAAAACCAACCTGCCCAAGACATTTGATAGCCCTTTTGTGCGGCTAATTGTTGAGCCACCATGTTAGGAGCAGCACCGGTAATAAACAAAGCCGTTGATAAAATATTGGCATGAAAGGCAGTAAAGTCAATGTAGGCACCAATCTTTTTACGAGAAGCATCATCTGGCTTAGAATCGTAGCCTTCTTTTGAAACAGATTCAACAACTGGCCAAACGACCCCACCCGTACGAGCTGAGTTCGATGGAATTAAGGCACCGAGAATTAATTCCAATCCAGTAATCGCATAACCAATACCCAATGACCTCTTACCAAATTTTTGAATCATAATATAGGCAATACGGTTACCTAGACCTGTTTTACTAATACCATGAGCCATAATGAAGGCCATAGCTATTAACCATGCAGCAGAGTTACCAAATGAACTAAGCACGCCTTGATTAACTACCATACCTTTTGCATTTGTAACGTCCTTCATTGGTGCTAAGCCAACTAAAACAGTTACTACCAAGCCAGCTAAGGTTGTACCACCAATTGGCAAAGGTTTTGTAATACACCCTACAATTGTGGCAACGAAAACGGCAAACATTTGCCATGCCTGAACCGAAAGGCCACTTGGGCGCCATGGAGTAATACACCACAATACAATTCCAACGATCAAAGGCCAAATAAAGCCTTTATAATTCACTTTTTCTAAAGTTTTCATAAGAATCCCCTATTCTCTATGGACGATACACATCATCAATGATGTCAAAGCCTTTATCTGCTAAGCTTTTATCTACCCAACTTAAATCAACTTCTCCTTTGCTAAAGGCAATTGCTTTAGCCTCATCCTGCTCATGAAAAGCTTGTGCCTTAGGCAAAATCTCAGGAGCATCTTTACGTGGAATACAAATTACTCCATCAGCATCCCCTAAAATCACATCACCTGGGTTAACACTAACATTCCCACAAGCAACAGGTACATTTATTTCACCAGGTCCTTCTTTATATGGTCCACCTGGGGTAGTACTGGTTGCATAAATCGGCAGTTTCCAATTTCTTAAATTATCAATATCACGAATTGGGCCACCAATTACAATACCTGCAATTTTCTTTTGATAGCGTAAGTAAGACATCATTACCTCACCAATCAAAGATCTAGTGTTATCACCCTCGTCGTCGATGACAATCACATCGCCTGGCTGGCAATACTTTAAAGCCGCATAAATTGCTAAGTTGTCACCCGCCCTGGTGTGAACCGTAAACGCTGGACCAACCATTTCCTCATCAGGATTCGACATTAACTTAATTCTAGGATTCATAGCACAATTTCGTTCCATGCAATCCGCGGTATTAGAAGCTGGGATCTTTTTAAAACCAGCTACAACTTTTGGATCAGGCATTTGCCTCTTTAAATAAATTCTTTTTCCTACAGGCATAGAGTAGCTCTCCCCTCTTTATGCTCCCTAATCTATCTTGTTATTGTTAAACAAGCCTTTTTATAAAAACTAAAACTCATCACAACTCACAATTAGTATTATACACTTATCAATGGATTAAGCGGTTACAAATTTTGAATTATTTTGATTTTTTACTTATTTTTTGAATTATTTAAACTCAAATAATTATGCAAAAAAAGAGAACTGGCTAATTAAACCAGATCTCTTTACTTGATCTTTGTTATTTTGATCTTATTCACCAAAGTTTTCCCAAGGCATTACATCAATTGCAGGTTGATCAAGCAACTCTTGCAATTCTTTTGGTAAAAATTCTTTCTTCACAATCACATCATAAACATATTGTTCAAACCATGGCTCGCTCATTTCGTAGAAGCCCTTGTGTCCATATTTATCACCCCAAGAATTTTCAACCTTCCACTTGCGAATGTGACCATTATCTTCATCAACACCAACTAAAGTCATATCATGAGTGGCAAAACCTTCCCCTGTATTCAAGCGGTCAGCCTTACTCATTTGCGTATCTACGTGGAATAATTGATCAGTCTTGTACAAGTCGGTATCAAGAAAACCAGTCTTTCTTTCCATTTGCTTTAAAACGTCATTACCAAAGCTGACTGCTTCACCTGCCTTAAGTTGCGCCACTGCAGCTTGAGCTAAATATTCAATTGGTACATTCAAATACTTAACTTGATCACCACCAGCAACATTATCATAAAGTGGCAAATGGTAAACTTTGTTGTATTCATGATTAGGGATGTTGGACAAAGCAACATAATCATCGAAATTAAAGCTCTTGAAATACTTTTGGACAAAAGCTTGTGGTGTCAGATCACGTTCCAAGTGATATTTCTTATCATCATCACGATATTCTAAGTCAAATTTCTTTGGTGGTTCACCCAAGGCTACAGAAACCATGCGATAAATCTCGTTCAAGAATTCCTTCTTAGTTTTTTCTGCTTCATCCTTCTTACCTTCACTGACTAATTTACGCAAAACAAGCGCATCTTTTCGTTCCTTGCGAGCCAAGTTCTCAGCCAAAGCAGTAGTATTATTGGTATTAAAACTCTCTGGCATTGCGTATGAAGGTACTACACCATATTTTTTAACTAAGTTAATGGCCATAGTCCAAAGACCACCATCTTCACCAGCAAATTCAAGCCATGCTTGGACATGACGATCAGTCAAAGGTTTATCTGCTAAACGAATAATTGCATTGTAAAAAGCGTTAGCACGTTCAATCTTGTCCCAGAAGAAATTATAAGCTTGTGAGAACGTAAAATCCTTGACCTTGTTTTCCTTGCCAAAGTAGTGGCGCAAAACATTCAAAGTAGTGAATTCCCAGCAACGACCAGAATGCTTCTGATCAGTTACACCGCCAATATCAAGTTCAGTTGAAAAGACATGGTTAAGTCGTTCTGATACGCGGTCATTAAATGAAGCTTCAAGCAAACCACTACGACGAGCAGCACGAGAAGCTACTTTATTCTCAGGATTAGAATTAAAGCTTTCAGAAAAGCCTTCAATTTCTTGTTGTGAAATAACTGTCATGATATACCTCGTTAATTCTTATCTTTTAATCTTTTTATTAATCTTTTCTTATATAATACTATTTTCTAGCTTTTTTGTCATTAAGAAAAAGCCCTAGTTTTTTTGACAACTAGGGCTTTTAATAAAATTAATGATCAATTAAAGGTTTATACCTGACAAAACTTCTTGCATCTTGTCTGCTGAGTTAATCATCTTAGCATGCTCAGTATCGGAAAGCTTAGTTTCAATTACCTTTTCGATCCCTTCACCGTTAATAACGGTTGGGGTACCTAAGTAAAGATCATGCTTAATACCGTATTCACCATTAATCGGAGCTGAAAGTGGCAAACAAATTGCACGATTGTCCAAAATAGCTGAGACAATTTGAGTAAGCATCATTGCAACACCGTAGAATGTAGCACCTTTGTTGGCAATGATCTTGCCACCCTTCTTACGCACATCGGTCTCAATTTCTGCTAGAACATCATCGTTGATTTCTGAGTAATCACGGAGTGCCTTACCTGCAACTGTTGATTCATCAAAGTTTTCAAAACTAGTATCACCGTGTTCACCAAGAACCATTGAGTTAACCTTAGCAACTGGGACATTCAAACGCTTTGAAAGTTCAACACGAAGACGCATTGAATCAAGTGAAGTACCAGTACCAATTACACGGTTCTTAGGGAAACCAGACAACTTTTGGGTCAAAGTCGTCAAAATGTCAACTGGGTTTGCGGAAACAACAAAGACACCATTAAATCCTGATTCAACTACTGGCTTAACAATACTTTCCAAAATCTTAACGTTCTTGTTAACCAAGTCAAGTCTAGTTTCACCTGGCTTACGAGGAACACCAGCAGTGATCACACAAACGTCAGCATCTTTAGCATCACTATAATCGGCTGCAGGATGAATATTGGTTTGACCCATAAATGGCGTAATATCTTCAAGGTCCATTGAATCACCAACAGGACGATCCTTAGCTACATCAAAAATTGCTAATTCATCAACAATTGTATTTTGCAATAAGTCATTTGCAAAAGTTGAACCAACAGCACCATCACCAACAAGAAATACTTTTCTACTCATAAGTTAAATTAGTCCTTTCAAATGTTTATAAACTGTTTTTTATCTACATGATTAATTATACACTAAGCGCTTTCATTAGACACGATTTATTCCATAATTATAAATTATAATATCCCATCAAAATCTCGCCAGTGTTATTATTTCTATCGAAAAAGAGCAGTTAACCAACCGCTCTCTTTACATAATCTTTCTTATATTATTTACTTTCACGAACATATTTAGCCATCTGAATACCTGCTTGACGACCAAAAATAACTGTTTCGGCAATTGAGTTACCACCAATTCGATTATTTCCATGAAGTCCGCCAGATACTTCACCAGCTGCAAATAATCCATCAATTACATTACCATTAGTATCAAGTACTTGAGTTTCAGTATTAATATGAATACCACCCATAGTATAGTGAATTGCTGGATGAACATGAATTGCAAAGTATGGACCACGATCAAGTTCACGATCCATCCCAGTCGTTCTGCCAAATTCTTTATCCTTACCAGTTGTAACGGACTTATTCCAAGCGGCAATGGTCTTTTCTAAGTTGGCACCATTTACGCCAATTTTTTTAGCTAAATCAGCCAAATCAGTACCATGTTCTACTAAACCAATCTGGTCATAAAACTCAACTGCAGCAAAATGAGCCCGTACACCTGAGTCAAAAATCAAGTATGCCCCATCTTCATGCAAATTAGTAATTGCACTAGAAACAATCTTTCGTGTACTTAATTCATTAACAAAACGTTGACCATTCTTGTTAACTAAGATAGCACCTTCACCGCGCAGACCTTCACCAATTAAATAAACATGCGGATTATCAGTATCTGCAGTTGGGTGAACCTGAATGAAGTTCATTTGCATTAGTTGAGCATCAAGTGCTTCAGCAAGCTTCAGTCCATCGCCTGTAGCCCCTGGCTGATTAGTAGTCTTATAGTCAACTAAGTCTGGACGATACTTCTTAATGATATCCTTGGAAGCACCAAAGCCACCAGTAGCTAAAAGAACCACCTTAGCTTTAACTGTTTTAATGCCATCTGGTGTCTCAACTTCAACACCATTAACGCGCTTCTTAGCATCTTGCAACAACTTGGTAACTTTAGCACCAGTAAAGATGTCAATACCCGCTTTTTTCACCTGTGTTGTCATTCGTGAAGTTAGATAAAATCCAACTGGTTCCATTGAAGCAGGACGGTGAGCACGTTTCTTACTCATCCCTCCTGTAATGGTCAAATCAGTTAAACGAATACCATATTTCATCAACCATGAAATAGCTAAAGCAGAGTGGTTAACAAAGTACTTCAACATGGCACGGTCATTTAATAAACCTCCACCTTTTAAAGTTTCTTCATAGAAGTCATGGTTATTATCAATGATCCCTTCGTCAAGCTGAACCAAAGATTCAGAAGCGTTCATTCCACTTGAAGCACGACTAGTGTTACCACCAGTTTTCTCATTTTTTTCAAGCACAACAACATTTAGACCTAGTTCATGAGCTTGAAGTGCAGCAGTCAGACCTGCTCCGCCTGAGCCAACAACGATAGCATCATATTTATTCTTTAATTCTTTTGTATTTGGCATTTCTTACTTTCCCTATTCTTCTGGAGTAGACTTATCAACATTAGTCATTTGCATATAGTCCATCCATTCATCATATTGTTCTTCAGTAACTTTACCACTCTTCAAAGCAGCTTCTCTTAAAGTAGTGCCTTCTTTATCAGCAGTTTGCGCAATCTTAGCAGCAGCATGATAGCCAATATGTGGCGACAAGGCAGTAACGGTCATTAATGAATTCTCAAGTAATTCATCCATTCTTTCTTCATTAACCGTTAAGCCATGAATCATTTTATCAGCAAAACCAGTAATTGTACCAGTTAAAATATCACAACTATCTAAGAATGATGCAATGATGACTGTCTTGAAGACGTTCATTTCAAAATTACCTTGACTAGAAGCAAAGGTAATGGTGGTGTCATTACCAAATACTTTAGCAGCAGCCATTGTCACAGCCTCTGCCTGAGTTGGGTTAACTTTACCTGGCATAATACTTGAACCTGGCTCATTTGCTGGAATATTTAATTCATGGTAGCCCGCTCTCGGACCTGAAGCAAGTAAACGAATATCTTGCGCAATCTTAAACATATCAGCAGCCAATGTTTTAAGGGCACCATGAACTACATCAAGACCTGAATGGTGAGCTAAGCCCCAGAATTTATTAGTTTTAACTTCAAATTTATGACCATAGACTTCTGATAATTTACCAGCAATTTTTTCGGTCATTCCCGGTGCTGCATTCAAGCCAGTCCCTACAGCAGTCCCACCAATAGCTAATTCGTAGAGAGTTGGCTTCAATTCACGAATATATGATAAGTCATGTTTAAGAGCAGAAATATAGCCAGATAATTCTTGACCAAAAGTCAAAGGCGTTGCGTCTTGTAAGTGGGTTCGACCAACTTTAACAGTCTTCCAATATTTCTTTTCTTTAACAACTAATTCATCAATTAAGTGTTGAATTGCTGGTTCCAACTTGTCCAATGCTTCAACGGCAACAATATTCATTGCAGTTGGATAAGTATCATTAGATGATTGACCACGGTTAACATCATCATTAGGCAAAATATCTAAACCTGGGTGCAATTTATTAGCCAAGTTAGCTACAACTTCGTTAACGTTCATGTTGCTTTGAGTACCTGAACCGGTTTGCAAAACATGAAGTGGGAAGTCCTTACGCAAGTCAGTATCGCTTAAAGCTAGCAAATGATCAATTGCATCTTCAATTGCTTCGCCTTTTTCTTTTGGTTCATCGCCAACTTCAACGTTACTTTCTGCAGCTGCCTTCTTTAAGTGTAAAAATGCTCGAATAATTTGCAATGGCATCAATTCACCACTTGGGAAGTTATTGCGGCTTCTTTCAGTTTGAGGGCCCCATAAAGCATTTTTAGGGATCTTAACTGGACCAATAGTGTCACTTTCAACACGGTATTCTTCTTCGCTCATATTATATTCCTCCTTATTAAGCTCTATAAGGTTTGCGTTAATTATCAATCACCATTTATAATACCTGTAAAGGCTTTCTTTTTCAATTTCATTCCAAAAAAAGACCCAGGATTTTTCCTGGATCATAGTTTTATCTAGACTGGTGATTCATTCTTTTAGCAAAGAAGTCACCAATGATTTGAACGATAAAAATCAAAATAATTACTAATACAGTAGCTACTAAAGTAACATCATTATTGAATCGGTTATAACCGTATGAAATAGCGGTATTACCTAAACCACCGGCACCTACAGCACCAGCCATTGCAGTCAAACCAATCAAAGAAATAATCGTCACCGTCGAAACACGAATCAGTTCTGAGCGAGATTCTCTTAAATAAACATCAAAGATAATATCACGCGCAGTTGAGCCCAAACTTTCTGCGGCTTCAACCTTACCTGGGTCAACACTTTCTAAAGCAACTTGCACCTGACGAGCATAAAATGGAAATACGCCTAAAGTTAATGGTACTAAGGCTGCCTTCATTCCGATCTGTGTACCTACAATTTTTTGAGTAACTGGTGCAACAAAGGCAAGCAGGATAATGAACGGAATCGCTCTGAAGATTGAAACTAGCTTATCTGAGAAATTGTACCAGAATTTATTGGGCCGAATCCCGCCATCCTTAGTTAAAACTAAAATCACGCCAAAGATAATACCAAGAATGCCACCAAAGATAGCTGACCAAAAAGTCATAAATAAGGTCTGAAAAATACTAGTGCCCCAGCCAGCGTCTCCGCCCCAGCCAAGTTGAACAACATTGGGTAAATATTTACTTAAGAAACTAATCATGATATACATTCCCCTTTTCATCTAAACGTGTAAATGTCACATTTTGCTTAGCCAAAAATTCTTGTGTTTGCTTTTGCTTAGCTGGATCGCCTTTCACCAATACCACCAAAGTACCAATTGGTTCTTCATTCAAAAGTTCAACATTCCCATAAAGCATTGAAACTTCTACGCCAATTTGCTTATACAATTCAATAATGATTGATTTAGTCACATTAGCTACGCTGTAAACTAATTGATAAATTGCTTCATTTTTGCCAAGCTTATCAAGCGCCAATGAATTCAAAGTAGAAATCGCTTCAAGTGATCCACCAACAAACTTCTTGGTTAAATCCTGCTTAGGATGTAAGAAGACATCTCGCAAACTGCCGTCTTCAATCACATTGCCGTGTTCCATGACGGCGACCTTAGTGGCAATCTTCTTAACAGCATCCATTTCGTGCGTGATTAAGATGACCGTTAAGTGGAACTTTTTGTTCAAACGCTTAAGCAGGTCCAAGATTTGTTGCGTATTTTGTGGGTCCAAGGCACTGGTTGCTTCATCAGAGATCAAAATATCTGGATTATTAGCCAAAGCTCTAGCAATCGCTACTCTTTGTTGTTGCCCACCAGATAATTCAGCTGGATAAAAGTCAGCCTTATCTTTTAAATCAACCAGATCAAGCAGTTCCAATGACCGTTTTTCTAATTCCTCATCACTCAACTTTTCATGTTTTAAGGCAAAGGCTACATTTTCTAATACAGTCGTTTCATTTAATAGGTTAAACCCCTGGAAGATCATTCCGATGTTTCTGCGCTTTAATTGCAATTCTTTATTAGAAATCACCTGCTTGCCATCTTTAACAAATTCAGTGCCATCAACGGTAATACTACCGGCAGTTGGTTTTTGTAAAAGATTGACCGTTCTAACTAAAGTTGACTTGCCGGCGCCAGAGAAGCCTACAATTCCATAAATGTCGCCTTTTTCAATGGAAAGAGAAACATTATTCACTGCTTTAACTGGTTCGCCCTTCTTCTGAGGGAAGGCCACTTCTACATTTTTTAATTCAACAATACTCATTTTTGATCCTCCTTACTTCAACTTAACGTCCCAGGCTGCAATTTGCGTATTGCCATAGTATTTCTTAGTTAGCTTCTTAGTTTCTGCAGTTTGGTAAGCCATGACGACATCTTGGTAAAGCTTGTCCTTTTGTTTGCCTTGTTTGACACAAAGAATGTTAATCCATTGTTTTGAATCTTTGTTAATTGGTTCAATGTAAATCGTTTGCTTATCAGTCAAGCCAGCAGGACCAGCATAATCATTATTTACTACAGAAGCGTCAACTGAATTCAATACTCGACCAGTTTGTTCAGCACCGATTTCCTTAATCTTGTAGTTATTTGGATTGCTGGTGATATCAGCTACAGTAACTAAGGTCTTACCCTTCTTCAACTTAATTAAGCCGGCATTTTTCAAAACAAACAGTGCTCTTGATTCGTTAGTAGCATCGTTAGGCACTGCAATCGTGGCACCATCAGGTAAGTCACTCAATTTATGATACTTGCGTGAATAAAGTCTGATCGGTGCGATGTAGGTTCTACCAATGGCGACAACGCCACCGTGATTTGCCTTATTCCAATCCTTTAAGAAGGCATAGTGTTGAAAAGCATTCATGTCAATATCGCCCGACTTCAAGGCCTTGTTAGGTTGGTTGTAATCCGTAAAGTTCTTAGTTTTTAAGGTAATACCATATTTTTCCTTAGCCGTTTTAGCAATTGACTTCCAAATTGCGGCTTCGGCTTTACTTTCCCCAACGATTCCGACTGTAACAGTTTTTGCCTGATTTTGACTGGGAATTCCTGGACCAAAACTAAACCAACCTGCAATCACGATCAGTATCCCAATGATCGTCCAAATAATGGTATTTCTTCTTCTCCGTTTTCTCATAAAATACACTCCTACTTTGATAAAAATAAAAAAGCACCCATCCCAAAAGGACGAGTGCCCGCGTTACCACCTTTAATTCGCTGATCACTTACGTAATCAACCTCACTGGCTATCAAAAAATAGCCTGCACTGTTAACGGATGCAGCCCCGCCGATAGCTAAATATCACCACCGGTCATCGTTCCAAACCCATATTCACTAGCTCCTATTTGCCAACTTTCACCACCACGCTGGCTCTCTTTATCAATAGAAGTTCTAGTTACTCAGTCCTTCAAGATGTTGTTTTCTTGATTTGTTATAAATAAGTTATCATCTTATTTTAATCTAGTCAACATCTTTTTTAATTTTTATTAGATAAAAGCGATTTCATTGTATAATTAGGATATAGTTAAATAATTTATTTTTGCTAAGGAGAAAAAATGAAGAAAAATCGCTTTCGAAGTTTTGCTCTCTCATTAGCTGCAGCAATTGGATTCATTTCTTTTGCTAATACTAATGTCCCATGCAACAATCAAACCGTCTATGCTGTTTCAGATAAAGCATTGGTCAATTTGAAATACCACAACAAAGAAATTGTGACCGTTGATCATGATCAGCCGCAGTTTTCTAAGAGTACATTGAGCAAGAAAAAAGGTCCATGGCAAAAATATAGCCAATTAGATTATTTGAACCGAGCTCATGCTGCTAATGCTTTACTAAATAAAAGATTAATGCCACATAGTCAGCGTGCGGCCTTAACTTGGAATCCGACCGGCTGGCATAATAAACGAATCGCTAGTGGTTGGTTGTATAATCGGTGCCATCTAATCGGCTATCAGTTGACTGGTCAAAACAACAATCCACGCAATTTGATTACCGGTACGCGTGAATTAAATGATCCGGATATGCTTAAATATGAAAATGAGGTTGCTGAATATTTACGTAGTTCGAGCAAAAACTATGTACGCTATCGGGTTACTCCAATATTTAAAGGGAATGACCTATTAGCTAACGGCGTTGAAATGGAAGCCGAAGCAACTAGCAAAAACGGGCCTCGCTTTAATGTCTACATTTTTAATGAGCAACCTGGTATGTTGCTTAATTACAAGACCGGTACTTCTAAGGTTAAACATGGGTCTAGTACTATTGCTGAACATGTAAAATCTAGAAAACGATCCACTTCTCGAGTAACCAAGAAACGAACCATTCACCATATCAAAGGTACTGTATCCACTGCAGAACACCGAGTCGTTGGCAATCGTCGCAGTAAGATCTACCATGTAATGAATGGGCAAAATTATCATATGTCATCAGCTAATGCAGTTTACTTCAACAGTGAAGCTGCCGCACAAGCTGCTGGATATCGAAAATCATTAAGGTAGTAAAAAAGTCAGAGCAAAACTCTGGCTTTTTCATTATCTTCTTATTTCACATTATTTTTGCCACGATCATATGCTTCCTTGAATTCCGCAAAAGTCATGTTCTTTCCTTTTTGATCAAAGACAACCAACACTTCGGCGATTCCATCCAAAATTTTAGATAACCATCTAAAGATAGTCACTGCCGCACAGAATAAGACCGCCAAAATAAATAATGATTTGTTATTAAGCATTGTCAATGAGAACAATCTTGGGAAAAAGATAGTTGAGCCAATAATACAGATAACTGATAAGCCCATAACAGCAAGTCTAAATTTGTTTATTGGTGCCGAAATATGATACATCACCATAAAACCAACTAAGACTAGCAACATAGTCGCTGTCGTGCCTACCTGACCATGATCAAGTGAGATAGAGGCCCCTGCAATGACTAAAATTGCAACTGCCAGCCAATCTGTTAAGCCCCCTGGAATTGCCCGAGCTAAAACATTTGGCATAAACTTTCCACGAATTCGCTTGTGGTTGCTTTCTAAGGCCAATAAAAACGACGGCAAGCCAATTGTAAATGCAGAGATCAATGTGATCTGGGCTGGCTGCAGCGGATAATTGATTGTCATAATCAAAGAGAAGATGGCCATCAAGAATGAAAAAATATTTTTCACCAAGAACAAGCTGGCTGAACGTTGAATGTTATTAACTACTTGCCTGCCTTGGTTCACCACTAACGGCATTTTAGCAAAATTAGAATCGAGCAAAACCACTTGTGAAGCTTGCACTGCAGCACTATTACCAGAAGCCATAGCGATTGAGCAATCCGCCTTTTTCATCGCTAAAATATCGTTAACTCCGTCTCCAGTCATGGCTACGGTATTACCTTGATTTTGCAAAGCAACGACAAACTTTCGCTTTTGATCAGGCTTAACCCGGCCAAAGACATTATAGTTTTGCACGGCCTGCTCATATTCACCATCTTTAATAGTTTGCGCATCGATATACTTATCTGCCCCATTAATTCCAGCTTGCTTAGCTACTCGAGCAACGGTTACCGGATTATCCCCAGAAATAACCTTGATATCAACACCTTGCTGGTTAAAATATTGAAAAGTTGACTTGGCTTCTTTACGAATTGGATTCGACAATAAAATATAACCGAGAACTTGTACATTTTCCTTTAAGGCGGAATTATCTTCAGTTAATATGCCAGGATAATTAGCCGCAATCAACACCCGGTAGCCTTCTGCGGCATATTTTTCAAATTCAGTTTGATATTGCGCAAATTGATCACGCAAAACCATTTCAGGCGCACCAATTAAAGTTGTCTGATTGCCAAAAATTACACCAGAATATTTATTGACTGAGGTAAAAGGCAAAATGCTATCCGCTGTTTTGGTTCCATCTTTAAAATAGGCTTGAATCGCCTTCATCGTCGCGTTATCAGCTGGCATGTTTTTAGCAAAATCCGCAATGATGCTACTTAAATCACCAGTAAAATTCTTGCTACTAACAGCTTTTTCTACGGCCATCTTCGGTTCGGTAATTGTTCCCGTTTTATCTACACAAAGGACATTTACTCGGGCTAAAGTTTCAACACTCTTCATATCGTGCAGCATTACTTCTTGTCGCGCTAATCGCATAGCAGCTAGAGCTAAGGCAATCGTAGTCAATAAATATAGCCCTTCTGGAATCATCCCAATTAAAGCAGCTTCCATGGAAGTGATACTACGCTTGAGTCCAATATTATTCAAAAAGAAACTCTGACTAAATAGGGCAATTCCCACCGGAATAATGATGATGCCGACCCATTTAACCAGACGATTGATTGAACGCACCATTTCAGATTGTTCAACACTGCCCATTGCCTTTGCTTTGATCGTTAATTTAGAAATATATGAGTCTTTACCCACTTTTTCTAAGACGGCATAAGCCTTACCAGAAACTACAAAAGAACCTGACATTAATTCTGCGTCTTTAGTCTTAGTGATTTCATCAGATTCACCTGTCAACAAGGCTTCATTAACCCGCAGCTCACCTGAGATTACCCGCGCATCAGCTGGAATCTGGTCACCAGTTTGTAAAAGAATGACATCATCTTGAACCAATTTTTCGATGGTAATTTTTTCTTCTTGCCCATCACGCACCGCGATAATTTCCGTCGCATTCATCACGTTTAACTTGCTTAAAACTTTTTTAGCACGAAGCTCCTGCACAATACCGATAATCGTGTTTAAAACAATCACTGGTAAAAAAGTCAGATCGTTCCAGGCACCAACAAACACCAATAGCACAGCCAAAATAGCAAAAATCAAGTTAAAATAAGTAAAGACATTTTCTCGAATTATTTGAGTAGCTGTTTTGGACTGGTCATCAATGGCTTGATTAACCTGTCCATTTTGAATTCTTTGATCAACTTCAGCTTGAGTTAATCCCGTTATTTGTTTATCTGTCATAATTTTCTGTCCTATACTGAAAATACTTTCATCCATTATAGCGAAAAATAAAAAAGCCACGCAACTCTGCGAGACTTTTTAACAATTATCTATTTTTTCTATGATAAGTTAAAAAAGTATAGTCATACTTGTTCTTTTCATCATGATGATGCTCTTCGCGACTAACTAATTCAAAATCATCATAGTTAATCGCTGGCATCACTGTATCAGTTTTAAAATTAGCTTTGATCTCTGTTTTTTCTAAAAGATCAACTTGATCAAGTAACGCCCTAAAGATTGAAACTCCACCAATTGCACAGATTTCTTCAGTCTGATGTTGACGAAGATATTCATTTAATTCAGCTAATGTGGACACAATCTTCACTTGCTCATTACCCGCATATTTTTGCTTTAATTCTTGACGATGAGTTAAAACAATATGTTTTCTCTCTGGTAACAAGTGAGGCAAACTCGCAAAGGTTTTTCGCCCCATGATGATCGGATGACCTATGGTCTTTTCCTTAAAATGCTTCAAGTCAGCCGGCAGATGCCAAGGCAAATGGCCATCGATGCCAATACCATGCTGCTGATCTTCAGCCCAAACAAAACTTAACATTGAGACCTCCTAAACTGCAACCGGTGCCTTGATCGTGCCATGGTGCTGATAATTCAGCACTTTGATATCTTTCATTTCAAAGTCTTCAATGTGCTTTTTTTCAGGATTAAGCCACAATTCAGGTGAATCATATGGCGTCCGACTCAGCAATTCCTTCACTTGGCTAAAGTGGTTGCGATAAATATGTGCATCCCCTAAAGTATGTACAAATTCACCCACTTTTAAGCCGGTTTCACGCGCAATCATGTTCAAGAGCAGCGAATATGAAGCAATATTAAATGGCACGCCTAAAAACATATCACCACTTCTTTGATAAAGCTGCACGCTAATTTTGCCATCGACTACATAAAATTGGAACATGACATGGCATGGTGGCAAAGCACTAGTTGGCACATCTTCCGGATTCCAGGCCGTGACAATCATTCTACGAGAATCTGGCGTTTCCTTAATTTGCTTAATCACGTCAGCAATTTGATCGATAAAACCGCCTGTCCGCTTTTCCCAATGACGCCATTGTGCCCCATAGACATCACCTAAGTTGCCATATTTCTGGGCAAAAGCAGGATCATCAAGAATGCGCTGATTAAATTTCCTCATTTCTGCTTGATAAACTTGATTAAATTCTGGATCACTTTGACTACGCAAACCAAAATTAGTCATGTCAGGACCCTGATATTCAGGACTTTGAACCCAATTTTTGAAGGCCCATTCATCCCAAATATGATTGTTATGCTCTAGCAAAAAGCGAATATTGGTATCGCCCCGTAAGAACCACAACAATTCACTTTTAATCAAACCAAATGGCACCTTTTTAGTCGTTAAAAGTGGAAAGCCCTGTGTCAAATCAAAACGCATTTGGGCACCAAAATATGATCTAGTTCCAGTACCAGTTCGATCATCCTTGTCATGTCCTTCAGTCATAATTTTTTCTAACAAATCCAAATATGGTTGTTCAAGAATTGCCATTATCTTCACCTTTCAAAAAACATTTCTTCTAACATACCATAGATCTTGTATGTTGGATAATGAAAAACCATAGATTTAGTATTTCATACAAAAAATAAAAAGGTGAATAATCACCTTAATTATTTTTCTTAAATTCACTTTTATGTCTGACTAAGTAGACAATTGTTGCCACAATCAAGACTAGTGCCCCAGCGATAACTGAAATTCTTGTATCAGGATTGATAAACATAAAAATCACAATCAGTATTAACATTGCAAAGGCAAAATAATTCGAAAATGGATACAAAGGCAACTTGAATGGATGATCTTGCATTGCACCTTTGTTATGTCGTCTAAATCTTAATTCAGCCAGCAAAATCACAAACCACGGGATCATCCCTGGTAAAACAGAGGAACTAAAGACAATCACGAATAAGTCACTGGCTGAATGATTGAATTGCGAAGCAATTACATTCAAAACAAAACCAATAAAAATACCACCAGAAATGCCCATAATTGCCCGATCGGGTACAATTCGCTTAGAAATATGCTTAAAAATACCAGGAGCTTCATGATCATGTGACAGTTTAAACAGCATTCTACTTGAAGAATAAATTCCTGAATTAGCTCCAGAAAGAGCCGCTGTTAAAACAACGAAGTTAATTATTGAAGCAGCCGCAGTAATCCCTACTTTAGCGAAAGTCGTTACAAATGGTGAACCTAGGCTGTCTAATTTATCCCAAGGATAAATCGTTACAATGACAAAAATTGCTCCGACATAGAAAATTAGAATTCTAAACAAAACTGACTTAACACTTTTAACGATTGCCTCTTGTGGATTAGCTACTTCTCCAGCAGAAATACCTAATAACTCGATTCCTTCATATGAACCAACAATGATTGACATTGAAAAGAAAAATCCTTTTATTCCACCAGTAAAGAAACCACCGTGAGACCATAAATTGCTAAAGCCAGTTGGATGTCCCCCATTACCAACGCCAAAGAAAATAACAATAAAGCCTAAAATAATCATTAGAATAATTGTTACTACTTTGATCATGGCAAACCAAAATTCTAATGAAGCATAGGCTTTAGCACTAGCTAAGTTGGCCAAAAGCAGAAAGGCAATAATAATTATGCCCGACCACAATGCTGAAATATTTGGCCACCAGTACTTCAAATATTCAGTTGCCGCGACTACTTCGGACATTCCTACTACAATATATTCAAAGACATTGGCCCACATCGCTAAATAGCCGGCTAAGGGATGCACATATTCTGTTGCATAATCAGCAAATGAACCTGTACCAGGATTGATATAGAGCATCTCTCCTAGTGCTCGCATCACAATGTATAAAATTAAGCCAACAAACATGTAAGCTAGTAGTACTGATGGACCGGTCCATTTAATAGTCGAGGTTGACCCCATAAACAAACCAACACCGATAGCACCGCCAAGAGAGATCATTTCCATTTGACCTGCTGTCATTGTTCGTTTGAGTTGAGGAGCTTTAGATTTTTTATTCAATTTTCACAACTCCAATAATTAATCTATCCTAATTAATAACCCGCAATTAATTTACTGGTTAAATCACCATTTTGTCAAGGTTCAAATTAAAAATGTAAGTGTCAATATTTTTGCGGTAGGTTGTGAACCATTAGTCTAACCTTAATTTCTTAAATATTTATCTGATTTATTTCCCT
>NZ_PCYY01000023.1:0-30484 GCF_002553955.1 Lactobacillus sp. UMNPBX12 | reverse complement strand
ACTTTCTGCGAAAATAATTGTACAGAAATTTTGTTTGCAAAAGAAGACGAACAAGTAAAAAAGCTTGCGATATGCGGGCTTTTCTTGTATCTAAGGTTCTTTAAACTGATTAATATTAACGCCTTCAAGTTTAAGCAACTGAATTTTCTTATCAATTCCACCGCCATAACCAGTTAAATTGTGATTAGCACCAACAACGCGGTGGCAAGGTATGATAATGCAAATATGATTTCTACCAATAGCACCACCGGCTGCTCGAATAGGTAAGTGGTCCTTATCTTTTGCAGCCTGTACGGCAATGTCTTTATAAGTAGTTGTCATCCCGTAAGGAATTTTTAGTAATGCTTGCCAGACTCTTTTTTGAAAATCAGTACCGATCAAATGTAATTGAGGAGTAAAATCTGGTTCTTTGCCTTGAAAATAGATATCAGCAGAAGCTAAATATTTATTTCCTCCTTCTGAATATTCTTTATCAAGATTGTCACCGTAGTAGCGATCAGTATCTAGCCATAAACCAATAAGTCCTTGTTCATCACTAGCGAGCAATATTTTGCCAATAGGTGAATTATAGTAAGAAGCTGTTTGCATGTTTTTTCTCCTATGATAAAAATAAGATGCTACCATCCATTATGATTGGTAGCATCTTATTAATCTAATTTATTTTCTTAGCTTGTGCACCTTATGTGCTAGCACCATTTCTTTATTGCGATCTTCATAGATCATATCCTTGATGTAATTCCATGGGATTAACAAAGGCGTTTTGCTATTTTTACGGAAAATGAAGTCTGCGTGTCGTCTTTCCAAGTGACGCAAATATCTTTTAGCATTTTGAATCTTAGTATGGTGTTCCAAATGCAATCGTGGTTCGAAATCGACGATTTTGTGTTCAGCGTTGAAAATAGGTCTAACTTTATGGTGCCAGTTCTCAGCACTAGAGATATGATCGCTGACCTTTTTTCCGGCTTCTACGATATTCTCTTTGGTTGCTGGACTTTTCTGATCCTTAAACTCCGCATGTGGATCTAGATAGTAGTTGCCCAAACCATCTTGACGATAAAGTCGTATTTTCTTGAATGTCTTATTTTTCTTGTCCATTCTTACTTCGATAACGTCACCATTTTTGTGATTCATTAAATACATGTGATGTTTTCTAGTGTAATTTGCACTTTTCATGATCAGAAATCTCACCTCTACATTAATTATTCTGAAACGATATTATACCAGTATTTTAACTATATTTTTGCTTTACGAGTATAAAAGTTTATAATTTTTAAAAAGAAATTTCAATTCTTGAGAATTAGAGAAGGAAAAAATCCTAATGAAGGAACTTAATATATTTTATTATGCTACCATTTGGAGTTTTATATATTGGAATATGCTGTGCTACATATTTAAACTTAATTAATTTTATTATTAATTTTGTCTGGCATGTTTTGTTTGATAAATTACCTGTTCCTAGTCAGGCTTTACCGTTTTTTATTTGTATTCCTTTTGGGTTCATTATTGGTATATTAATTAAGCGTTTAGGATCATATCCATTAACTATCGAAGAAGTTTTAATGAGTGTTAAGCAGGAGGGAAAGATCAATTATCACAATTGGTGGAAATCTTTAACCTTAGGTCTTATTTCTTTAGCCGCGGGTGGCAGTATTGGACCAGAGGCTTCAACTACTGTACTAGGAAGTGGCATGGTTAATTGGCTGGGAGATAGATTACGACTAATTGCTTATTCTTCTGATTGGAAATGGAATCATTTTTGGGATACTATCGTTTCGAAAAAACAACTAAAAAAACTGCCAAAATTTAGTAGCCTTTTTAAATCAAAATTGCATCAAAAAGTTTTTTGCTTAATTATGGTTATGATCGGCGTGGTTGGTGCAGCAATAGTCTTTAAATTATTCCCTGAAGAAGGATTATTTGGTATTCATCATCGCCATATTCTCTGGCAATGGCGCTATAGTATGTATGTAATTATTCTATTAATTGTAGGTTGGAGCTTCGGTATATTTTTCTTATGGAGCGAAAAATGGAGTGATTATTTTGCTAAAAAAATTACTATTTCACCGATTATTAAAGCAACTATATGGGGAATAGTTCTTGCATTACTTACCTTAATTACTAGTTATGCCCTGTATTCTGGTGAATTTCAAATTGTTCCATTTGTACACCAGGCGTTGCAAATATCACCATTATTTTTGCTAGTTATAGCAGTCATCAAAACCTTGTCTACTAATATAGGTTTTAGTTTAGGCTGGCGTGGTGGAAAAATTTTCCCTTCGATTTTTGCTAGTGTAGCAGTTGGCGCAGCGATTGCGCAATTTTTACCAATTATGCCAGTTATGTGTGTAGCCATTACAGTTAGTGCAAGTATTGCAGTTATCTTGGGTAAACCTTTATTAACAGCTATTTTATTGATTCTGTTATTACCAATAGAATTGGCTCCTGTCATTTTAGTAAGTGCGTATTTAGCTGCCTGTTTAACAAAAGTGAGCTATAGTTTTAGACAAAAGAATAATTAGGGAGGTATTTTTTATGAACGAAAAAAACGATGCAGTAACTGGTGCTTCTTTGATAGAGAATCAAGAAGAAAAAGTGAAAAGCCCATGGCCAGGTCCTAAAGGCATGATTCCTGTAACAAGTGGGCGTGCTGACGATGCTAATGTACATAATCGTGCCTACTTAGACAATATCTTGGTGGAGATGCGTTTGCTTGATTCAGTTGAGCCAGACTTAACAACTGAGATTTTTGGTAAAAAATATGCCTCACCTTTAACTCTGGCTGCAGTCTCTCATTTGAACAAGGTTTTACCAGATAAGACACGTAAGCCAATGCAAGAAAAGGCACGTGCGGCTAAGAATACCAATACTTTAAATTGGATTGGTATGGAGTCAAACGAAGAATATGCCGAAATTGTCAAAGAGAGCGGCGATACAGTTAGAATTGTGAAGCCTTACGCAGACCATGATAAAATTATGGGCGAACTAAAACAAGCAGAAGAATTAGGTGCCGTAGCTGTTGGAATGGATATTGATCATGTGCCTGGTGATAACGGTAAATATGATGTAGTCGATGGTATTCCACTAGGACCGATTTCATTTAGCGATCTTGAAAAGTATGTTCATGCAGTTAAACTGCCGTTTGTGGCTAAGGGCGTGCTATCCGTGCGTGATGCCGTTAAGGCTAGAGATGCTGGTGCCAAGGCAATAGTTGTTTCACATCACCACGGCCGCGTTCCATTTGGCGTGCCACCACTAAAAGTTTTGCCAGCAATCAAGCAAGCCTTAAATGGCAGTGGAATGACCATTTTTGTAGATGGATCATTGATGACAGGCTACGATGCATACAAGGCTTTGGCATTAGGCGCAGATGCTGTACTGATTGGTCGAGGGATTCTTTCTGAATTGTTAAAAGATGGGCAAAAAGCAACAGAAGATAAGATTAAGAAAATGAATGAGCAGCTTGCACAAATGATGTTGTATACTGGCGTTAGAGATACTAAATCATTTGATCCTAGTGTGTTACATTTTGATTAGGATAGAAAAATGAAATAGTTTATTTTTTACAGTTTACTATAATTAAGTGGCTATTAGCCTATAATAAAGGCGTTTAAAGCTATACTGAATAGTGTTATGCTTAACTCGGACGTTGTTATAAGGTAATTATTTAAAAGTAATTAGTTGTATACGAAAACATGCTTAGCTCTGGTAAAAGCTAAGCATGATGTCCCATAATATTGAGCCGCTTGTAGATTATACTACAAGCGGTTTTATTTTAGATGAAAATAACAAGTATTTCAAAAAGTGAGTATCTATGTTTTGCTATTATGGAAATGGATTGATTTAGAAAATGATGCTATTGAAATTTCATTATGAGCGGGGATGCAAAACCTTTTTTAAAAAGCATAAGAATGAGCAAAAGATAATTAAGCAGTTAATCGATCAAGCGATTACTAAGGAATTGGCAACTGGTATGACTAAAGTGAAGATCGCTGCAATGACTCGGATTGAGGGAAAATCAATTTACGAGTTTCGCCTAAATTTGAAAAAAGCTGGTTCAGCGAGAGTCGCTTTTGCAGTAAAGGATGAGCAAGTACTAGTTCTTTTGATTACCTCTAATTTACAGAAGGATAGTTTTAGTCATGAATTAGAAACTGTTCTGAAAGGAAGTCATTATGCGTTTAATTCCAATTAAGCAGGCAGAGACTTTGCTCAAAAAAATGTGTAGTAATAAAAGTAAATATGTAGAAATTAAATTATTAACGGCAAAAAAGGATCGTTCAATTAGTGTGAAAAATGATGGTAAAAAGCTAATTTTAACTGAAGATGGCTATTTGAACTTTACGCAGGAATATGAATTGACTGATCCAGCTGTTGGCCGTCATGCAGTTTTAGCGGCTTTTAAAAAGGAATTTCCGCGTAGTAATCGTGCGTATCTGATTGCTAAATAGTATACTTTAACTATAAGAAAAACTATCAGTGCTGATCAGAAAGGAAGTCTTTTTATCAATGAAATATGCAGAAAAATCTCCCGCATTATGGGATGCCATTCATAATGAAGAACAGCGCCAACAAGACACCATCGAATTAATTGCCTCTGAAAATATTGTTTCTGATGCAGTTCGTGAAGCACAAGGTTCTGTTTTAACTAACAAGTATGCCGAGGGCTATCCTGGTCGACGCTATTATGGCGGTTGTCAATATATTGATCAAGTTGAACAACTTGCTATTGATTATGCTAAAAAATTGTTTAACGCAAAGTTTGCTAATGTGCAGCCACACTCTGGATCACAGGCTAACATGGCAGTTTATCAAGCACTTTTGAAGCCAGGTGATGTCATTTTAGGTATGGGAATGGATGCTGGCGGTCACTTGACTCATGGATCCAAGGTTAACTTCAGTGGTAAGGAATATAAGTCTTACAGTTACGGCCTAAATGTTGAGACTGAAGAACTAGATTTTGATGCCATTCGTGAAATTGCTCTTAAGGTTAAACCTAAGTTAATTGTAGCCGGTGCTTCTGCGTACAGCCGCATCATTGATTGGCAAAAGTTCCGTGAAATTGCAGATGAAGTTGGGGCATACTTAATGGTTGATATGGCTCATATTGCTGGCTTAGTAGCAACCGGTCAACATCCAAGTCCTGTTCCAGTAGCTGATGTAGTAACTACAACTACACATAAGACCCTGCGTGGCCCTCGTGGTGGGATGATTTTGTCCAACAATTTAGAAATTGGTAAGAAAATCAATTCCGCTTTGTTCCCAGGCATTCAAGGTGGGCCACTTGAGCATGTCATCGCAGGTAAAGCGCAAGCATTTTATGAGGACTTGCAACCACAATTTACAGATTATATTAAGCAAGTCATTAAAAATGCTAAGGCAATGGCAGAAACTTTTGCTGAATCGGACAATATTCGTGTCGTATCTGGTGGTACTGATAACCATTTGATGATTATCGATATTACTAAGACTGGTATTACCGGTAAAGATGCTCAAAATTTACTCGACTCTGTTCACATCACTACCAACAAAGAATCAATTCCAGGCGATCAACGTTCACCATTTGTTACTAGTGGGTTGCGGATTGGTACGCCAGCAATTACTAGTCGTGGCTTTGATGAAGCAGATGCTAAGAAGACTGCGGAAATGATTATTGAAATTTTATCTGATCCAGAAAATTCCGCAACGATTGCTCATGTTAAAGAAGAAGTTCAGGCATTAACTAAAAAACATCCAATTGAATAATTCGTGTAGCAGAATTTAGCCGTCCTAGTTCTCAGCTGGGGCGGCTTTTGTTATAATAAAAAATTAAAAATAATGGAGTTAAGGAAACGTGATTATTTGGAAAAGTTAAAAAGACATAAAATAGGCTTATTTTCAGCGATTATGCTGGCCTTGAATTCTTTAATTGGTTCGGGTTGGCTTTTTGGTTCAGGTTCTGCAGCACAAATTGCAGGTCCAGCCGCAATTTTATCTTGGATTTTAGGTGCAGTAATTATTATCTCAATTGCATTGACTTATGTAGAATTAGGTTCGATGTTTCCCGAAAGTGGTGGGATGAGTCGATACGCTCAATATAGTCATGGACCGTTATTGGGTTTTGTGGCTGCTTGGGCTAACTGGATTTCACTAGTCACATTGGTACCGATGGAAGCCGTAGCTGCCGTGCAATATATGAGTTCTTGGCCCTGGAGCTGGGCTAACTGGACTAAAAATTTTATTAAAAACGGCAGTATTACTTTTGCTGGCTTAGGTGTGGTTATTATTTTTATGCTGATTTTTACAATGATCAATTTTTGGTCAGTTAAAATCATGACCCATTTTACCAATTTGATTTCTATTTTTAAGATCTTATTGCCTACTTTGACGATTATAGTTTTAATTGCTTCTGGTTTTCATGGACAAAACTTTGGCAGTAATTTACATGAATTTATGCCTTATGGTAGTCGGTCCATTTTTGAAGCAACTTCTGTTTCAGGAATTATTATGTCTTATGATGCCTTTCAGACGGTCATCAATATGGGTGGGGAATTGAAAAATCCGCGTAAGAATATTGTGCGTGGGGTATTGATTTCAATGTTAATTACTGCGGCAATTTACATTATGTTGCAAGTGACGTTTATTGGTGCAGTTGAGCCAGGCATGTTAGCTAAAGTAGGCTGGCATGGAGTTAACTTTACCTCACCATTTGCGGACATTGCTATTATTTTAGGCATTAATTGGCTAGTGATTTTGCTCTACCTAGATGCATTTGTTTCACCATTTGGGACAGGGGTAGCATTTGTAGCTACGGCCTCAAGAGCCCTAGCGGCAATGACACACACACGTCATTTGCCAAAATGGTTAGGTAGATTGAATCAAAAATACTTAATACCACGTTATGCGATGATTGCTGACTTTGTTTTGGCGGTTATTTTAGTAAGCTTATTTAGAAACTGGAATTTACTAGCAACAGTAATCACGGCCTCAACTTTGATTGCATATTTGACTGGTCCAGTAACGGTAATGACTCTAAGAAAGAAAAGACCAGATCTTGATCGTCCATTTAATCCTGGTTATATGAAGTGGCTAGCTCCAGTTACCTTTATACTAACTAGTTTGGCAATTTACTGGTCAATGTGGCCAACGACTATTCAGGTGATAATTGTTATTGCCTTGGGTTTGCCGATTTATTTTTATTATGAAATTCACTACCAACATTCAAATTTAAAAGAACAATTACATAGTAGTTGGTGGATGATCGGTTATTTGATTTTTATGTCACTTATGTCCTTTGTGGGCAGTAGCGGTTTTGGTGGTCAGAACTGGATTAAGTATCCATTTGACTTTGTAGTAATTATCATTATTTCTCTCGCCTTCTATTATTGGGGAATTAAGACAGGGTTAAAGAAAATCGATCCTTATGCTGAAAAAATTGCGCAAAATAAAGAATAAGTAAAAAAACTGTTGGGATTTTTGGTCTCAACAGTTTTTTGTTCGCTATTCTGCTTCATCAAGATACTTATTTAGTACCTTGAAAACACCGTTGTCGTTATTAGTAGGTGCAATAAATTTAGCAGTCTTTTTAACGATATCTTGACCATTAGCCATGGCATAACTTAAACCAGCAAATTTCAACATTTCAAGGTCATTTTCACCATCACCGAAGGCAATTAATTCACTTCTTGGCACGTCTAAATAAGCTAAAAATTCCTTTAGCCCTGCGGCTTTATTTACACCTTCAGGAATAATATCCATGTAGCTCCAACCACTAGTTGTGACGTGGATTTTTTCTGTACTACGGCTGTTGAAGTCATGTTCTAATTCATGTCGAATCTTGCTGGGATAGTCCATTGTGATCTTAGTGTATTGGTCATCAGCAGGAATTTTATTAAAATCATCAATTTCGATGCTATTAGGATAAAAATAATGATGGGACCGCTTGTATTCTGGTGGTGTACTTTTTAAAAAGTAGGAGTGCTTAACGCCACTGATTAAAATGTTTTGGGCTGCACCAGGATAGCGTGCGTGCAAATATTCAATAAAATTTAGGATGCATTTTTTTGAAAAGCTTGTTGTACGAATAATTTTTCCATCGCGAACTAAGACCGCACCATTGTCGGCAACAAAGTCAATAGAATCGATAAATTCGCTAAAGTCATCAGCCAAACGACCAGCTGGACGGCCGCTAGCAATAATAAAATGTGCCCCGTGTTGATGCAGACGAGTTAAAATCTCGCTAAACATTTGATGATCGTATTGTTTTTCATCGTTAACAAAAGTACCGTCAACGTCTACAGCAACGGCCTTAAAGGGAAGAGTAGTCATCTAATTACCTCACTAAAATTTGATACCGTTAACAGTTTACCATTTCTTGCAAGTGCTTACATAAATTATTTATATTATGTTTAACAATAAATTTGAAATTTACGAGGTAGAAAAAATGACACCATGGTGGAAAAAAGCAGTTGTTTATCAAATTTATCCTAAGTCATTTCAGGACAGCAACGGTGATGGCATAGGTGACTTACAAGGAATTATTGCTCGTTTAGATTATTTGGAAAATCTAGGAGTTGATGCAATTTGGCTTTCACCGGTCTATCAATCTCCCGGTGTGGATAATGGCTATGATATTTCAAATTATGAAGCGATTGATCCGCAATATGGCACGATGGCTGATATGGATGAGTTGATTCAGAAAGCTAAGGAGCATCATATCCGAATTGTAATGGATCTGGTGGTTAATCATACATCTGACCAGCATCAATGGTTTGTGGAGGCACGAAAAAGTAAGGATAATCCTTACCGAGACTATTATATTTGGCGTGATCCTGTTGATGGACATGAGCCCAATAGTTTGAAGTCTGCTTTTTCTGGTTCAGCTTGGAAATTTGATGAGCAAACAGGACAATATTATTTACACTTCTTTGCGGAACAACAACCTGATTTAAATTGGAAAAATCCAGAGTTGCGGCAAAAAATCTACGATATGATGAACTTTTGGCTTGATAAGGGGATCGGTGGCTTCCGAATGGATGTGATTGAATTAATTGGTAAAGATCCCGACAAAATGATCCGTGAAAATGGTCCGATGCTTCATCCATATTTGCAAGAAATGAACAAGAATACATTTGGTGATCGAGATGTGATGACGGTGGGCGAAACTTGGAATGCGACACCGAAGATTGCAGAAGAGTACTCAGATCCAGCACGTCATGAATTATCAATGGTTTTCCAATTTGAGAATCAAGCTTTAGACCAGCAGGAGGGAAAAGAAAAGTGGGATTTAAAGCCGCTAGACTTAGGCGAATTGAAAAAGGTTTTAGTAAAGTGGCAGACAGAGCTTGATTTTAATCATGCTTGGAATAGTTTGTTCTGGGAAAATCATGATATTCCGCGCGTAATTTCACGTTGGGGCAATGATAAAAAATATCGGGTGCAGTGTGCTAAGATGTTTGCGACAGTTTTACATTTGATGCACGGCACACCATATATTTTTAACGGTGAAGAAATTGGTATGACTAATTGTCCGGTAAAAAATATTGATGAAGTAGAAGATATTGAAAGTGTCAATATGTATCATGAACGTCTGGCTGAAGGTTATGACAAAGATAAACTAATTCATGCGATCAATGTTAAAGGCAGGGATAATGCTCGTCGTCCAATGCAATGGAATGATGAGAAAAATGCCGGCTTTACTAAGTCAAAGCCATGGTTGACAGTAAATCCTAACTACAAAGAAATTAATGTGAAGAAGGCCTTGGCTGATCCTAATTCGATTTTTTATACTTACCAAGAATTGATTACTTTACGTCATGAAAATGAGATTGTGGTTAATGGTGACTTTAAGTTGGTTCATGATACTGGTGATGAAGTTCTTGCATATTATCGTATTTTAGGTACTGAAAAGTGGTTGGTGGTTGCTAACCTATCTGGTGAAGAGCAACAGTTTACGTCGACCGATCGCATTAAAGAAAACTTGCTTAGTAATTATGCTGTGCGTAATGATCTGCATGATATTACGCTTAAGCCTTATGAAGCATTTGCAGTGGCAATTAGATAAGCTAAAATTAAAAAGAACTTGAATTACTAACTTGAAGATGTTATTCTAGTTATCGTTAATCGATTAATCTATGATCTGTGATATGATCATGGCAAAGGAGTAATAAATTATGAAACAAGGTATTCATCCAGAATTTCAAGAAGTAGTTTTCATGGACTCAGCAACTGGTGCTAAGTTCTTAGCTGGCTCAACTTTGAAGCCATCAGAAACTATTGACTACGAAGGCGAAACTTACCCATTAGTACGTGTTGAAGTTTCATCAGATTCACACCCATTCTACACTGGCAAGCAAAAGTTTGCTCAAGCAGATGGTCGAATCGAAAAGTTCAACAAGAAGTACGGCTTGAAGAAGTAAGCCTTTTATCTGGTGGAAGCAGTCCCATTGGGGCTGCTTTTTTCGTTAGAGATTATTTGGCAGAATGCATGAAAGACAGTATAATGTTTTCTGTATAAAAATGTTTTTATGGGAGTAAATATTCAATGAAAATGCAAATGGCGGAAATTGCCAAGGCTTTAAATACTACTTGTGAAGGTGACAATCAAACTGTTATTACTTCTGTTGCCTTTGACTCCAGAAAGATCACAGATGGTGGATTATTTGTACCACTTGAAGGTGAACGTGATGGGCACGAATTCATAGCTAGTGCTATTAATAATGGTGCTTCTGCTACTTTATGGAAAAAGGGGCATCCGAACAAGCCAGAAGATATTGCGGTTATTGAAGTTGATGATCCGCTTGCTGCTATGCAAGAGCTTGCTCGCTATTATTTGCGTAAGGTTAATCCAACCGTAGTGGGAATTACTGGTTCAAATGGTAAGACTACTACCAAGGATATGATTGCTGCTGTTTTGTCTAAACGCTTTAATGTACATAAAACTCAGGCCAACTTTAACAATGAGATTGGTGTGCCAATGACCATCCTTGAGATGAAGCCAAATACTGAAATTTTGGTGCTTGAAATGGGAATGGACAGACCAGGTCAATTGCATCATTTAAGTGAATTAACCCATCCAGATGTGGCCGTAATTACAATGATTGGTGAAGCTCATATTGAATTCTTTGGCAGCCGCGACAAGATTGCAGATGCTAAGATGGAAATTACTGACTTTTTGCGTGAAGATGGCGAATTTATCTTCAATGGGGATGAACCATTATTGCAAGAACGTGCTGAGAAATTGGATCAAGCTAAAGCAACTTTTGGTTTTAGAGATGAAGATACAGTTCATGCAACTGGCTTTAAGAGTTATATGCATCATGCTACCTTTACAGTTAATGATTCAGAGCAAAAATTCTCAATCCCGATGATTGGTAAACACAATGTTTCTAACGCAATGGCTGCAATTAGTGTTGGTCGTCATTTTGGTGAAAGTGATGAGGAAATTGCCTCATCATTGTCTAACTTTACCCCAACGGCTAATCGGATGGAGTGGGAAAAAGGCGATGCTGGAGAAAGCATCATGAGTGATATCTATAACTCAAATCCAACTGCTGTTAGAGCTGTATTGACTAGTTTTGGCCAAGTTGAAGTAAAAGATAATGGGCGCAGAATTGCTGTTTTAGGTGATATGTTGGAATTAGGTAAAAACTCCCCTGAATTGCATGCTGGCCTTGAGGATACGTTAGATCCACAAATTATTAACGAAGTTTACTTATATGGCTCTGAAATGAAGAATTTGTATGATGCTTTACAAGATAAGTATGAGCCAGAGCATTTGCATTATTATACACAAGAACAGACAGATCGAATGATTGACGATCTGAAGAATGATATTAAGTCGGATGACATTGTTGTATTGAAGGGTTCACATGGAATGCACCTGGAAAATGTCTTGGCCCGACTAAGATAGGAGAACAATTTTTTTGAAGTTTTCAGAATTAGGATTAAATGACGCGCTTCTTAAGGCAATTAAACGTTCAGGCTTTGAAGAAGCAACGCCAATCCAGGAACAGACTATTCCCCTTGCTTTGCAAGGCAAAGATGTAATTGGTCAAGCCCAGACTGGTACCGGTAAGACAGCTGCGTTTGGCTTGCCAATTTTACAGATGATCGACAAAAAAGAAAAAGCAATTCAAGCGGTTATTATTGAACCAACGCGTGAACTTGCTATTCAGACGCAAGAAGAATTATTCCGTTTAGGTCGTGACGAACATGCTCATGTTCAAGTGGTCTATGGTGGAGCTGATATCGGTCGTCAAATTCGCTCATTGAAACACCATGTACCATCAATTTTAGTTGGTACGCCAGGGCGTTTGCTTGACCACTTGAAACGCAAAACTATTAATTTAGATCAAGTTAAGGCTGTCGTTCTAGATGAAGCAGATGAAATGCTCGATATGGGTTTTATTCAAGATATCGAAAGTATTTTGAAATATGCTAAGAACCGACAACAGACTTTACTCTTTAGTGCTACAATGCCTAAGCCAATTTTGCGGATAGGCGAAAAATTTATGGATCACCCAGAAATTGTCCGCATTAAAGCTAAGGAATTAACTGCTGATTTGATTGAACAATATTTTGTTCGTGCTAAAGAGTCTGAAAAATTTGATATTATGTGTCGACTAATTGACGTGCAGGGTCCAGATTTGGCTTTAGTCTTTGGTCGCACCAAACGTCGCGTAGATGAACTTACGCGCGGTTTGCAAGCGCGTGGCTACAATGCGGCGGGAATTCACGGTGATCTATCGCAAGCGCGTAGAATGTCAGTTTTGAAAAGATTTCGTGAAGGTAAGCTAGATATTCTGGTTGCTACTGATGTAGCTGCCCGCGGACTTGATATTTCAGGCGTAACCCACGTTTATAATTATGATATTCCCCAAGATCCGGATTCATATGTTCACCGTATTGGTAGAACTGGTCGTGCGGGGCAAAATGGAATCTCTGTTACTTTTGTTACGCCAAACGAGATTGGCTATATGAGAACCATTGAGCAATTGACTAAAAAGAAGATGTCGCCGCTTCGTCCGCCAACAGATGATCAGGCATTACATGGTCAATTAAAGCAAGCAAAAATTGAAATTGAAAATTTGATGAACGGTGATTTGGGTAAATATACCCAAGGGGCAAGTGAGCTGCTAGATAACTATTCAGCTCTCGACTTAGTTGCAGCCTTTTTAAAGAACTTGGCTAAAGATGAGGTTAAAGTCAAGATTACCCCAGAAAAGCCGTTACCATACAAGGGTGATGGTCGCCGCCGTCGTGGTAAAGGTCATGGCCGTAGCAATAATAATCATGGACGCGATGATTATCGCCGCCGGCGCAATAATAATTCATACCGTCATAATGGTAATCGTGGTAAACGTGGTCATGGCAATGGACATGAATTTGTAATCAAGAATAAGAAAGATTAAGATTTTATCTTAAAAAGGGAAGTTGTAATTTTTACAGCTTCTTTTTTGTATTATAATGATGTCATTGTGTGAGGTGAAAATAATGATTAAAGGAGTAGGAATTGACTCGATTGAAGTTGAACGAGTTAAGAAGATCGTGGACAAGGGGGATGCTTTTGCCAAAAAAGTATTAACTCCCAAAGAATTTGATCAATATCAAAAAATGGCAGGCAAACGTAAAGTTGAATACCTAGGCGGACGCTTTTCATTAAAGGAATCTTTTTCTAAAGCAATGAGAACGGGTCTGGGAAAGTATATTGGTTTTCAAGATGTCGAAACTTTATGGGATGATTTAGGTCATCCCGTTATGACTTCAACTAAGTTTGATGGAAATATTTTCCCAAGTATCACACATGATAATCATGAAATTATTACATTTGTAGTTTTGGAGGAAAAATAAAAATATGGTTCCAGGCTATCACCGTCCAGCCGTTGTAAAGGTAAATTTGGGCGCAATTAGAAGAAATATAAAAAACGAAATGAAACATCTTGCAACAGGGCAAAAGATGTTAGCTGTAGTTAAGGCCAATGCTTATGGTCATGGTGCAGTTGAGGTGGCTAAAATTGCGATTGAGGAAGGTGCAGCAGGCCTTTGTGTAGCTATTTTAGATGAGGCCTTGCAATTGCGTCATGCTGACATTGTTAAGCCAATTTTAGTTTTGGGAGTAGTTTCTCCAGAATACGCTCCAATTGCGGCCGCAAACAATGTTTCATTAACGATTCCTAACCTTGAATGGCTAAAGGAAGCAGAAAAGTACCTTGAAAAAGAGCAGTTACAGTTGAAAGTTCATATTGGAGTAGATTCAGGCATGGGTCGGATCGGCTTTAACGAAGATGAGGATTTTATTGCTGCTAATAAATTCTTACAAAATAACGATAATTTCTACGTAGAGGGTATGTTCGCACACTTTGCTTCCGCAGACAGTGCCGATGATACTTACTTTAAGCATCAGGTAGAAAAATTTGCTCATATGAGAAGTTTGTTGACAGTTAAGCCTAAGTGGATTCATGTAGACAATACCGCTGCCAGCATCTTTAACAAGGATGTGCCTAGTGATTGTGTTCGTTTTGGAATTGGCATTTATGGTTTGAACCCATCCTCTAATCCTGATAGTCCTGACTTGAAGTCATCAATTTCGCTTGAACCAGCATTATCATTTGAGAGTGAACTAACTCATGTAAAAACTATTCATGAAGGTGACGGAGTAGGATATGGTTCTACCTTTGTAGCTGATCAAGATACAATTATTGGAACTGTGCCTGTTGGCTATGCTGATGGCTTTATTAGAAAGTTTCAAGGCTTTAAAGTTAAAGTTGGAGACGAATACTGTCCAATTGTCGGCCGAATTTGTATGGATCAATTTATGGTCAAAATGCCAAAGAAAATGCCGTTAGGAACTAAGGTAGTCATCATTTCCAATGATCCAACAGCGCCAAATAATATTAAGGCCGCCGCAGATTATGTTGATACTATTCACTATGAAGTAGCATGTTTGTTAAACGATCGTTTACCTCGTGTTTACTATGAAAAATAAGTTTGGCAATAAAAAAATGCTTCTAGAACAAAAATCTAGAAGCATTTTTTGGTAGATCAGTTTTTTAATCCTTAACAGGGTGTTCAATAAAGACACCTGGATTTTCATCACTCATAATAGTCATGCCGGCTTGCAAATCTTCGATTTCAGAAACTACGAAACCTTTTCTTTGTAACTTATCAACAATCGTTCTCATGGTAATATCTGAGACACCAGCGGGGAGAGTAAAGAGTGTTCTTCTAACAAAATTACCTTCGAGTTCGCCAGCAGCTGCATCAAGCGTCATTACACTAGACATGTTAGTGTGCTTAGACACAATCTTGGACATCTTGATCAAGTTACCACGTGTATTGTCAGATAAAACGGTCAAAACGTATGAACCATTTTTAACATCCCACGCATCTGACAACATATCAAGCATTCTTGAGTGAGTAAGAATACCATAAAAATGATTATCTTCATCAAGGACAGCAATATAAGGTAAGTCCTTAATGTTGAAAAATACCTTGAAGAATGGTGAATTGACCTTAATTGTCTTAGTGGCATTCTTAAGTAAGTAAGTTACTGGTAGATTCATATCGCCACCTTGTGACTTATGACGGTAGATATGCATCTTATAAATGTTACCACGGAAAATAGTACCAGTATCGTCAACGATTGGCACACATCTGTAGCCTGAATCTTCTAAAACTTTTAAAGCTTCTGCTAATGTGGCTTTTTCATTAACTGTTGTTAAATAATCTTTTTTAATAACTAAAGATTTAATAAGCATGAGTTCGCCTCCGAAAGTGAGAAATATTTCAAGTAATTATAGCATAGTTGATGAGTTAATTAAATATTAATTAAAGTTTATCTGAAGTAACAACTATATTTTAACAATAGTTAGACAAATAAAAAAGCATCTCTAAAAAAAGAGATGCCTTTAGATGAAACAAGTTTTAGATTATTGACGAACCTTAACGCCAGTTTCCTTAAATGCCTTGTCCATAACCTTCTTCAATTGATCTGCAGAAGCAGTCATCAATTCTTGTTCCTTGTCACTTAATGGCATTTCAATGATTTGTTCAAGACCCTTACGGCCAACAACTGCAGGAGTACCAATGTGAATGTCATGTAAGCCATATTGACCGTCCATAGGAACTGAAAGTGGAAGTACACGGTGTTCATCGTTCAAGATAGCCTTAGCGATCATTGCTGAAGCAGTACCGATTCCGTAGAAAGTAGCACCCTTCTTGTTAATGATGTCGTAAGCCATGTCAGCAACTTCCTTGTGGATGTCTTCAAGCTTAGATTCATCCATACCGTGAGCCTTAACCCAGTCACTAACCTTTACGCCACCAACATTGTTGTAGCTCCATGCTGGGAATTCAGTATCACCGTGTTCACCAAGCATGTAAGCATTAACTGAACGTGGGTCAACATGTTCCATTTCACCGATAACCTTTTGAAGACGACCAGTATCAAGTGAAGTACCTGAACCGATAACACGATCCTTAGGGAAACCTGACATCTTCCAAGTTGCGTGAGTTAAAATGTCAACTGGGTTAGCAACAACTAAGAAGATACCTTCAAAGCCTGATTCAACAACTGGTTCAACGATTGATGATAAAATCTTCAAGTTCTTGTTAACAAGGTCAAGACGAGTTTCGCCTGGCTTTTGTGGAGCACCAGCAGTGATAACTACTAAGTCTGCATCCTTACAGTCAGGGTAGTCAGCTGCATAGATATTCTTTGGTGAAGTCCAAGGGGTAGCATCAGCTAAGTCAATTGCGTCACCTTCAACGTGTTCCTTAGCGATATCAATAATACCCAATTCTTCGGCGATACCTTGTTGTACCATTGAGAATGCGAAGGTTGAACCTACAGCACCATCACCAACAAGAATAACTTTACGAGGTCTTTCATCTCTTGGCATAAATAAAAATCTCCTTTTTTATTAGTGATATTTTTAACAAAATGAATTATACCATGATAGCAAGCATTAATAAAATTATTATTTCCTAATTGTGCTATTATATGTAAGATTGTGTGCATAGTGAGGAGTAAAAATAATGAAGATAATTGCAGGTTTAGGTAATCCAGGACAAAAATATGATAAAACAAAGCATAATACTGGTTTCATGACAATGGATCATTATTTGAATGAAAAGGGTTTGTCACTGGATAAAGATAAATTTGAAGGTCATTGGACTAAGCAAAAAATAAATGGTGAAGATGTAATTTTGCTTGAGCCGCAAACCTTTATGAATGAATCAGGTCGTTCAGTTAGTCAAGTGGCTAACTTCTTTAAGGTTGATCCAGCAGATGTGCTAATTATTCAAGATGATATGGATATGCCAATTGGTAAAATTAGAATTAGAGCTAATGGCAAATCTGGTGGACATAATGGAATTAAAAGCATCATTCGAGATTTAGGGACGGAAAAGTTTAATCGTTTGAAGATTGGTATTCGTCATCCGAAAAATACAACGGTTGTTTCATGGGTTTTGACACCATTTAATGATGAACAACAAAAATTGATGGATGATGCATTTGCGACAAGTGTAGATATTATTGACGACTTTATCAGCGGACATGGTAGTCAATATTTAATGAATAAATATAATTAAAATGCGTTTAACAGAGATTTTAGATAAAGATCAAGATTTAAATAATTTTATTTCAAAAACAAAACAAGTAAAAAATTCACTAATCACTGGCGCTAATGCCGGTGCTTTTAGTCTATTGCTAAAACAGATAACAACTAAATTAGCAGCTCCACTTATTTTAATTGAAGAAAACGAAAGTAAAGCACAAAACTTATATGGTGAACTCAGTGCCATTATGGCAGATGAAACTGTGCAAATTTTTCCAGTAGATGCTACAATTGCAACGCAAACGGCAGTTAGTTCGCCTGATGAACTGAGCAGCCGAATTCAGGCACTTAATTTTTTGTTAAGTGGTAAGGCAGGAATAGTGGTAACAACGCCGCAGGGGCTGCAATACAAACTGACCAATCCAACTGATTTTGCGCAGGCAAAGCGGAGTTTTGAGCCAGGTCAAGAATATGAACTAAAAGAACTCAATGAATGGTTGCTTGCTTCAGGGTATCAGCGTGATTCTTTGGTAGCACGGCCAGGCGAATTCGCCATCCGTGGTGATATTTTAGATGTTTATCCACTAGATCGAGAAAATCCCGTGCGAATCGAATTCTTTGGTGACGAAATAGATACAATTAAGGAATTCGATTTAGCTAGTCAACGGAGTCAAAAAGAGTTAGACAAAGTAGAAGTTGCAGCAGCTCAAGATCGAGTTTTTACTAAGGATGCAATTGCGGCAGCGGCTAAGAAAATTGAACAAGATATGGCCAATGCACCAGCTCCAGCTAAAGCTGTCAAGGACCACTTTGCGGCAGTTCTTGATGAATTAAACGATGGCGGTTTACCTAAAAACTATGCTTTCTTAATTGACTATTTGCTTGAAATTTCTAGTAGTTTACTCGAATATTTGCCTAAAAATGGGCAGATTTTATTTGACGATTTGCCTTTAATTAATCAAGCGGTTGAAACAGTTGATAAGCAAAACGCTGCTTTTATTAATGATGAACTAAAAACTGGTGCAATGTTGCCAGGGCAAAGCTTGCGGTCAGATTATACAAAGATTCTGAGCAAAGATAAGCACCATCGTATTTATTTCTCATTGTTTCAACGAAGCATGGGACGACTGCGCTTAGGCCAGATGCTCAATTGGTCAACACGTGAGCCAGAACAATTCTTTAGTCAAATGCCGCTGATTAAGTCAGAATTAGAATCTTATCAAAAGGCGGGGCAAACCGTCATTTTACAGGCTGATAATGAAAAAAGAGCACAGCAAATTGATCAAACAATGGTTGATTTTGGCTTAAATTTACCAATTGTTGGTGCAGACGAAATTGTTGAACAACGGACACAAATTGTAGTTGATGGCTTTGTTAGTGGCTTTAGTTTACCAACAGTTAAATTGGTATATCTAACGGAGCGTGAACTATTTAATAAGCGCCCACAACGTAAAAAAAGAATTAAGACACTGGAGAATGCCCAGCGTTTGCGCAATTATACTGAACTGAAGCCAGGGGATTATGTTGTTCATGTTAACCACGGGATTGGTCGGTTTGAAGGAATCAAGACTTTAGAAAATAATGGTACCAAGCGTGACTATATTACGATTACCTACCAGCATGGTGATCAGCTTTTTGTACCAGCAGATCAATTAAGCTTAGTACAAAAATACGTTGGTTCAGAAGGTAAGACACCACATATTAATAAGCTAGGTGGTAGTGAGTGGGCTAAAACCAAGCGTAAGGTTCAATCTAAAGTTGAAGACATTGCGGATGATTTGATTGAACTTTATGCCAAACGTGAATCAGAAAAAGGCTTTGCTTTTTCACCTGATGATGATCTACAAAAACAATTTGAAGATGCCTTTCCTTATCCAGAAACACCTGATCAATTGCGATCGGTTAAAGAAATTAAGCAAGATATGGAAAGCTCGAAGCCAATGGACCGACTTTTAGTAGGGGATGTTGGTTTTGGAAAAACTGAGGTAGCCTTACGAGCAGCTTTTAAGGCAATTCAGGATAATAAACAAGTAGCCTTTTTAGTACCCACCACTATTTTGGCGCAACAACACTATGAGACGATTCAAGATCGCTTCAAAGATTTCCCAGTCAATACTGCTATGCTATCTCGTTTTCAAACGCCAGTTGAATCAAAGGAAATTATTGAAGGGCTAAAAAATGGCAAGGTAGATTTGGTTGTTGGGACTCACCGTATTTTGTCTCAAGATGTAAAATTCAAGAATCTAGGATTGTTAATTGTTGACGAGGAGCAGCGGTTTGGCGTTAAGCACAAGGAAAAGTTAAAGCAGTTGAAGGCAAATATTGATGTTTTGACATTAACAGCTACGCCAATACCGCGAACGCTTCATATGTCAATGGTAGGTGTGCGTGATCTCTCAGTAATGGAAACGCCACCTCAAAACAGATACCCTATTCAAACTTATGTGATGGAACAAATTCCTAGTGTAGTAAGGGATGCATGCTTGCGTGAAATGCAACGTGATGGACAGGTCTTTTATTTACATAATCGGATTAGTGATATCGATGAAACTGTCGAAAAACTGCAGGAATTGATGCCACAGGCGCGAATTGCAGCTGCCCATGGTCGAATGAGTCAGAATCAGTTGGAAGATATTCTTTATCGCTTCCTGAATCGCGAGTTTGATATCTTGGTTACGACTACGATTATTGAAACAGGAATTGATATGCCCAATGTCAATACAATGATCATTGAAGATGCTGACCACTATGGTCTAAGTCAGTTGTATCAATTGCGGGGTAGAATTGGCCGTAGTGCTCGTTTGGCTTATGCTTACTTCTTGTATAAGCCAAATAAAGTTTTAACTGAGGTTGGTGAAAAACGGCTTGATGCGATCCGTGACTTCACTGAACTGGGTTCTGGTTTCAAAATAGCAATGCGTGACTTATCAATTCGTGGTGCTGGAAATATGCTGGGTGCACAACAGCATGGCTTTATTGATAGCGTTGGTTATGATTTGTACTCACAAATGCTGGCTGATGCAATTCAAGACCGTAAGGGGAAGACAACAGTCAAAAAGTCAAACGCAGAAATCGACCTTGGACTTGAGGCTTATATTCCAGATTCGTATATCGGTGATCAAGAAGAAAAAATTGAATTTTACAAAAAGATTAAAGCCGTCTCAAGTCAGGAAGAATTAGGTAAAATTGAAGATGAATTAATCGATCGTTTTGGTGACTATCCAACGGCCGTCGAGAATTTATTAGCTGTTGCCGGTCTAAAGGTTGATGCTGACATGGCTCAAGTGCTCAATGTGGTTAAAACTGACGATAAGATTAAAGTGGAATTTACGAACGCAGCTTCACGCGAACTTGAGGGACCTAATATTTTTAAGGCATTGGAGCATGTAAGCTTAAAGGCTCGCATTAGTATGAATCAAGAAAAAAGAATGGTTGTCTTACTATTGTTGCCGGATAAAATGAAGAATCGTGTTTTATTCAATGAACTGGCAACCTTTTTACAGGCAGCAAGCGACATTGTACAAAGGTAACTGTAGGAGAAAAATATGAGGATTGATAAATTTTTAAAAGTTTCACGATTAGTTAAGAGAAGAACCGTAGCTAAAGAAATGGCTGATCAAGGTAGAATCAAAGTCAATGGTCGAGTTGTAAAATCAAGCTACGATGTAAAAATTGATGATATTATTGAAGTAGGTTACGGCGCCAAAACCATCAAGGCTAAGGTGTTAAATATTCGCGAGACCACGAAAAAAGCAGAAGCAAGTGAACTGTACGAGCTAGTTGATTAATGACTTTTGATTAAATCGTTGTTATACTTGACTTAGTATAGTTATTTAGTAATTAGGGGATTAAACAATGAATCATGGTCCACGTATATATAATTCGTTGAGTCCAGAAGAGCAGAGGGCGCGTCTTAGACGTAAACAGGCTAAACTAGAGAAAGAAACACACCGCAAGCGGTTGAACGTAATTATGGCAGTTTTTGCTATCATTTTCGTTGCTTTAGGTGTACAGATTGCAATCAAGATTTCTCAAACTGGACAACTGAATAATCAAGTACAAGCTGAAAAACAGACTTTAACTAAAGTAAAAAATAAGAGAAATGACTTAGAAACTGAAAAGCAGGATTTGAAGGATCCAAATTATGTTGCTAAGCTGATTCGTTATAAATTCTATTATTCTAAATCAAATGAGAAGATTTATAACGTGCATGAAAGAAATGATGATAACTAATGGAAAAGTATCAAGCTGGTAATCGGGTGACTGGTGTAATTAATAACATTACTGACTTGGGCATCTTTGTTACTTTACCTAATCGGCATTCTGGTTTGGTTCATCATAGTGACTTTGGCAATAATTGGCTACGCGAACGTCGTCGTTATCATGTTGGCGATGAAGTGCGCGTGGTTGTGGTGCACATCCATAAAGGGAGATTTAATTTATCGATCACTCGAGTGAATGATCCGGAATTAGTTGACCATGATAATCAATTTTCTAAGACAAAGCCAGCTGATTTTGATCAAGTCCTGAATCAAACAACGCGGGATGCTAAAGAAGAAATTGAAAAGCTAAAGCAAGTATTAACTGAGAATTAAGGGATGGTCCGAAAGGGCCATTTTTTGTTAGAAAAATAATGAAAATTAATGATTTTTTTGAACAACATCAGATTGACTTAAAGGATAAAAGACTATTAGTAGCCGCAAGTGCGGGACCGGATTCCATGGCTTTACTAGATATGCTAGTTAATTTGCAAAAACAACTAAGTTTTACTGTTTTTGCGGCACATTTTGATCATCAATTGCGTGCGGATAGCTCATATGAAGTAGAAGTTTTGCAAAATTATTGTGCTCAAAAGAAGATTTGCCTGTTTAATGGCAAGTGGGATAAACATGATCAGCCCCAAACGGGAATTGAGGCAGCGGCGCGAGAGGCACGATATCATTTTTTGACTAATGTTGCTCATAGCGAGCGAATGAACTATTTATTAACTGCGCATCATGGTGATGATTTGCTAGAAAATATTTTGCTCAAATTTATTCGCTCGGGAAATCCTGAAGAGATGAATAGTTTGCAAGATATCGGCTCTATGCATGGCGTTGTTTTGCTTAGACCACTATTAGCCTATAGTAAGCAAGAATTACTCGAATATGATCAAGAGCGTGAAATTGACTATGTAATAGATTCAACTAATACGGAGGATGAGACTGTTCGAAATCGACTGCGTCATCATGTGGTGCCATTATTAAAAGAGGAGAATCCTAATTTAATTAGTAATGCACTGCGTTTTAGTGAAAAAATGAGTCAATTGACGGATTTGGCGGATGAGCAGTTGAATAGTATGAGAACGGTTGAGCCATTTTTGGGTGCTTGGCGAATTAAAACGGACAACTTAAATGATTTATCTACAGAAGAAAAAAATATTTTTTGGCAAAAGATAATCTGGCAAAAATATCATCGCCGGGTAAATGAAAATTTGGGCAATTTTGAGGTGATTGATTATCAAGGTTATAGTTATTTAGTTGAAAATAAGCCACAGAAAATTGTGCAGCCATTTAGTATCGAACTGAATCAGCAATTTGAATTCAACGGAGCTTATTATTTACTAACTACTGATAGGCAAGCTGATTTGAAAGAAATAGGAAGCTTTTGGCTGGAAAGGGATGCACATTTTACTGCGGGAAGTCTAGTACCTGCTAGCAAATTATTGTTGAAAAATGGTCAACGAGTTAAGGCGAAAAAGAAATTTGCAGAAAAGGCAATTCCCTTTGCCTTGCGCTCTTGCTGCATTACAATTTATGCTGAAAATGAACCTGTTTTTGTAGAAAAATGTTATCAAAAACAGGACTTTATCACAGATGGTAAACATTATTTCCTATACATTTATTAAGAAGTCTTCAAAATAGGTGAAAATGTTAGTGGTTGCAAGCCAATTTGTGATAGAATTTTAAACGTATAACTTAAAGACTTTGCGGAGGTTTTTTATGAAGAATAACCGGAATCGGCTGCTTTCAAACGGCCTTTTCTATATAGTTGTGTTCCTTCTGCTCCTATGGGGAATCAACTGGGCACTCGGCGGCTCTAACAATAGTGGTAGCTCAGAGAATATCAGTTACTCACAATTTGTTAAAGATTTGCGTCAAGGCAAAGTTAAAAACTTTAGTGTTCAACCTGCTAATGGTGTTTACACTGTTTCAGGTAGTTACAAGACTGCACAAACAACAAAGAATCAATCAAATAATAGTTTTGATTTCTTTAGTAATAATTCAAGTAGAAAAGTTTCGCGCTTCTCTACTACCATGTTACAGAATGATTCTACCGTTTCTAACGTGCAAAACTTGGCACAAAAAAGTAATGCTCGGATGACAACTCAAGGAGAATCACAATCTGGCAATTGGATTTCGACCATTGTCATGCTTGTGCCAACCGTTTTGTTTATCGTCATGCTTTGGATGATGATGAACCAAGGTGGCGCTGGACGTGGTGGTGGCGGCGGAATAATGAATTTCGGTCGTTCACACGTCAAGCCAGAAGATCCTTCTAAGAATAAGGTTCGTTTCTCTGACGTAGCCGGTGAAGAAGAAGAAAAACAAGAATTAGTCGAAGTAGTTGAATTTTTGAAAGATCCATCTAAGTACACTAAGTTGGGTGCAAGAATCCCATCTGGTGTTTTACTTGAGGGTCCTCCTGGTACTGGTAAGACTTTGCTTGCTCGTGCTGTAGCTGGTGAAGCTAACGTGCCATTTTATTCAATCTCAGGTTCAGACTTCGTTGAAATGTTTGTCGGTGTTGGTGCTAGTCGTGTACGTGACCTGTTTAACAATGCCAAGAAAAATGCACCAAGTATTATCTTTATCGATGAAATTGATGCCATTGGTCGTCGTCGTGGCAATGGCACCGGCGGTGGTAATGATGAACGTGAACAGACTTTGAACCAATTATTGGTTGAAATGGATGGTTTTGAAGGCGATGAAGGTGTTATTGTCATTGCTGCTACTAACCGTTCAGACGTCTTAGACCCAGCTTTGCTTCGTCCTGGTCGTTTTGACCGTAAGGTATTGGTAGGTCGTCCTGACGTTCGTGGTCGTGAAGCTATTTTAAAGGTTCACGCTAAGAACAAGCCGCTTGCACCTGATGTTGATTTGAAGGAAGTTGCCCGTCAAACTCCTGGCTTTGTAGGTGCAGATTTGGCTAACGTCTTGAATGAAGCCGCATTAGTTGCTGCTCGTCGTAATGGTACTGAGATTACTGCATCAGATATTGATGAAGCCGAAGACCGTGTGATTGCCGGTCCAGCTAAGAAGGATCGTTTGATTTCTGAAAAAGAAAGAAGACGTGTTGCTTTCCACGAAGCTGGTCACTCAATCTGTGGTTTGGTCTTAAGCGACTCACGTACTGTACGTAAAGTTACTATCGTACCTCGTGGCCGTGCTGGTGGTTATAACATCATGTTGCCTAAAGATGATCAATTCATTTTGACTAAAAAGCAATTATTTGAACAAATTGTTGGTTTGATGGGTGGTCGTGCAGGTGAAGAAGCAACCATTGGTGATAAGTCAACTGGTGCTTCTAACGACTTTGAACAAGCTACTCAAATTGCGCATAGCATGGTAGTTAACTATGGTATGACCGAATCCTTAGGTATGGTTGAGCTTGAAAAGGAAGGCGAAAGCAATCCTTACGGCTTTAAGCCATATAGTGAAGCAACTTCAGCTAAAATTGATGAAGCTGTAAAGAAGATTTTGGATGAAGCTCATGCTAAGGCCCTTGAGATCGTTAAGGACAACAAAGAAAAGCATAGAATCATTGCCGAAGCTTTGCTCAAGTATGAAACCTTGAATGAAAAGCAAATTATGGCCTTGTATAAGACCGGTAAAATGCCTGAAAAAGACGAAGATGAATATCCGAGTGAATCAAAGGCTTCAACTTATGAAGAAGCTAAGGCTGCTGCAGAGAAGCGCGAAGTTGAAAAGGCAGAAAAAAAGGATTCAGATCAAGCATTGGCTGATCAAGAAAAAGATACCTTGGAGACTCCATCTGAAAAAAATCATGAAGTTGAAGAAAATAATCCTGAGAATCCCGAAAAGGATCAATCAGAAAATGAAACTTCAACTCAAGATACTTCTGCAGATGATGAGCATAAAGACAATTAAATAAAAGTAGGGCCTGTCACAGGCTCTATTTTTTTAGAAAAGAAGGATAAAAATGAGTGATTATTTAGTAAAGTCAATTGATAAGACTAAAAACTTACGCTTGTTAACCATTACCGCTAAGGGTGTAGTGAGTGAAGCACAAAAGCGGCATGACTTGTGGTCAGCTTCAGCTGCTGTGCTTGGTCGTACTTTAGTAGGATCTCTTTTACTTGCTGGTGCAGAATTGACAGATAAGGAAGAATTGACAGTCCGTTTATTAGGCAATGGCCCTGTTGGTCCAACCATCGTGACAGCTACCTCCGATTTGAAGGTAAAGGGTTATGTTAAGAATCCACATATTGCTTTACCACCTAAGAAAAATGGTCATATTGATGTGAAAAAGGCTGTTGGACAAGGATGGTTTGAAGTAACTAAGGACCTTGGCTTGAAGGAACCATACACAGGTCAGGTACCAATTGTTTCTGGTGAAATTGCTGAAGATTTTGCTTACTATTTGACTAAGTCAGAACAAATTCCGTCAGCTGTTGGTTTGTCAGTATTTGTTAATCCAAATAATTCAATCGGTGAAGCTGGTGGCTTTATGTTGCAAGCACTTCCTGGTGCTAGTGATGCTTTGATCGATAAAACGATTAAGCGAATTGATGCATTGCCAGCACTCTCAACTTCATTTTTGGATGGAATGACGCCAGAAGACTTAGCACGTAAAATCTTAGGAACCGATTGTAAGATTCTTGAAAAAGATGATGTAGCCTTTAACTGTGATTGTTCTAAAGAAAAGTATGCTGGTATTTTGGAAACTTTGAAGAGCGATCAATTGGAAGCAATGATTAATGAAGATCATGGTGCCGAACTTACTTGCAATTTCTGCGGTAACAAGTATCATTATTCAGAAGATGAATTGAAAGATATTTTAGCTAAAAAGAACAAAGATAAAGATTATTAAGGCAAATAAAGCCCTAAGGTTTTAACCAGCGGGGCTTTTTTGATATCATAATAGGGTAATTTTGAAAGGATGATTTGGTGAATAACAGCTGGAAAATTCGCGATATCACCATTCCAAACCGAGTTGTTGTTGCGCCGATGGCGGGAGTTTCAAACTCTGCATTCCGCGTTGTCTGTAAGGAATTCGGAGCGGGGCTGGTTGTCTGCGAAATGATTTCTGATCATGGGATCATTTATGGAAATAAAAAGACATTAAGTATGATGGATGTTGATCCGCGTGAACACCCAATGAGCATTCAAATCTTTGGCGGAAGCGAGGAAACTTTGCTTCAAGCTGCTCAATATATTGATCAACATACCGATGCGGATATTATTGATATTAATATGGGTTGTCCTGTACCTAAAGTAACAAAGACTGATGCAGGTTCGAAGTGGTTGCTTGATTCAAACAAGATTTATCAAATGGTTCATGCAGTGGTCCAAAATGTGCAAAAGCCAGTTTCTGTTAAAATGAGAACAGGCTGGGATAAAAAGCATGTTTTTGCAGTTGAAAATGCCTTGGCCGCTCAAGAAGCAGGAGCAAGCATGATTGCAATGCATGGTCGAACCCGTAAGCAAATGTATCAAGGTGAAGCTGACTGGGAAATATTGCATGATGTAGCGCAAGTTTTAGATGTACCTTTTTTAGCTAATGGCGATATTAGAACGCCAGAATTAGCTAAAAAAGCACTAGATGAGATTGGCTGTACGGCAGTAATGGTTGGTCGCGCTGCTTTAGGTAACCCGTGGATTCTGAAGGATATGGTTCACTATCTTGAAACTGGTGAAAAATTACAACCGCAAACTGTTCGCGAGAAGGTTGAAACGGCCAAACACCAGTTACATGCACTCGTTAAGATTCACGGTGAAAAGCGTGCTGTACCAGAATTTCGACAACAAGCTGCATACTATTTAAAGGGAATTCCCCGTTCGGCCCGTACTCGTGCTAAAATAAATGAGGTCTGGACGCGTCAAGAAGTATATGACTTGCTCGATAATTTTGTTGATGAATATGAAAAAAGAGAAGAAGCTCGTGCTGCACGACGCGCGGTAATGAACAAATAATGGAGGAAAGATAAATTGGCAAAGAATGAAATGAACGACCAATTAATAGTCCGTCGCCAAAAGATGGAAGAATTACGTGAAAACGGAATTGAACCATTTGGCCGAAGAAAATTTGATCGTCAAGATTTGGCAAGTACTTTGGAAGAAAAGTATGGCAATGAAGATAAGGAAGAATTAAACGCTGATATGCCTAAGACCAAGATTGCAGGTCGTATGCTTGCAAAACGTGGTAAGGGTAAGGTTGGTTTTGCTGATCTTTATGACCGTACTGGTAAGATTCAAATTTATGTACGTAAGGATATTGTTGGCGAAGATAACTACAAGATCTTTAAGAAATCTGATATTGGTGATTTCTTAGGTATTGAGGGTGAAGTTATGAAGACTGATACTGGAGAGCTTACTATTAGAGCCCTTCACGTAACTTTCTTATCAAAGGCTCTTCGTCCATTACCAGATAAGTACCATGGTTTAAAGGACGTTGAGGCAATTTATCGTCAACGTTACCTTGATTTGATTACCAACCATGATAGTTACATGCGTTTTGTTCACCGTACCCAAATTATCCAAGCTATTCGTGACTACTTAAATGGTCAAAACTTCTTGGAGGTTGAAACTCCAGTACTTCACAACATTCCTGGTGGTGCTGAAGCTCGTCCATTTATTACTCACCATAACGCCTTAGATATCAATCTTTACATGAGAATTGCTTTGGAACTTCCACTTAAGCGTTTGATTGTTGGTGATATGGAACGTGTTTACGAAATCGGCCGTGTATTCAGAAACGAAGGTTTGGACACTCACCACAACCCAGAATTTACTGAACTTGAAAGTTACGCAGCATACTGGGACTACCATGATGTTATGGATGAAGCTGAAGGTATTATTCGTGCTGCAGCTAAGGTTGTTTCAGATGACGGTAAGATCACTTACCAAGGTACTAACATTGACTTAGGCAAGCCATTCCGTCGCGTTCACATGGTTGACTTGATCAAGGAAAAGACTGGCGTTGACTTCTGGAAGCCAATGACTCTTGAAGAAGCAACTAAGATTGCGGAAGACCACGACATCCACGTTGAAAAGTTCTGGAAAGTTGGTCACATTATTAACGCCTTCTTTGAAAAGTACTGTGAAGAAACTATTGTTGACCCAACCTTCGTTTACGGTCACCCAGTAGAAATCTCACCACTTGCTAAGAAGAATGCTGACGATCCACGCTTTACTGACCGTTTCGAAATTTACATCATGGGTGAAGAATACGGTAACGCCTTCTCAGAATTGAACGATCCTGACGACCAACGTGAACGTTTCGAAGCTCAAATGGAAGAACGTGAAGCAGGTAACGACGAAGCTGACATGATCGATGAAGATTACCTTCGTGCTATGGAATACGGTATGCCACCTACAGGTGGTTTGGGTATCGGTATTGACCGTTTGGTAATGCTTTTGACTGATGCTCCAGCTATTCGTGATGTTCTTTTGTTCCCAACAATGCGTCCAGAACGTGTTGAAAGCGTAGAAGCTGAAGTTAAGGCTGATATGGAAAAGAAGAATAAAGAAAACAAGTAATATCAAATTTTGATATAAAAATAAATCTCATATCTGTGTTTTGAAACATGGGTATGAGATTTTTTGTTTATTCAAGGACTATTGACATAAAGGTGCTTTGGCTATAAACTGCAAATGATTTTATTTTTGGAGGGATAGATTTATGAAATTAAAAAAGATTGGATCTCTGTTTTTAGCGTTATTCTTTTTTAGTTTAGTGGCTATAGGATTAACTACTAATCAAGCAGTTAAAGCAGATGATGATGAAGATTATCATGCTTCATCTGAACAATTGATAAATAAATTTTTTAATGAGCGTGAATTGTTAAAAAACGGAGCTCGTGCAGAAATTTTAGATGAGTCACAACCTGGGACTTGGTATGAACATACATTTATTATTTACAATGATCAATATCATGATTTTGATCATATGCCTTACGGTACTTATACAATTGCAAATGAAATGTATGTAAAGAATTGGAAAAAGCCAAGTGACCAAAACCAAAGATTGACTTTCTATTCGACTATTAATAATCCTAGAACGGATGCGGCAATTCGAGATAATATTCAAGGCTCCGTTGACATTCCGGCTGGTAAAGACAGCGGATATAGTTTCTGGGTTATTAAGGTTCGTTGTGATAAAGATGGATTAAAAGTTTTATCTCACAAAGATTATGATCACGATCCAGCTTCACCATATTCAGTAAAGCAAGTTAAGAATATTTTCTTAAAGAATTTAACTTTAAAGTCAGCTAAAAAGTCTGCTTTTGTAGGTAATAAACCTAAATTTAAATTTAGCAATATTTCTTTTGTTAACCCTAATATTATTAATGAAGGACGTGGTACTAATTGGAATCGTTCAATGCTTTCACATAAGGGCAAGCTTCCAGTTCACGATTATGATTTTAAAGCACATGTAAGAGTCAATAATTTTAAGCCAAGTAAAAGGAACAGAAATTATGATCTAGTAGACAAAGATGGCGATACCATCGCTGAAATTCATGTGCCTAAGAATTCTAAGAGCGGTACCGGTAATATTAAGTTGGACTTAGAGCTGACCTTTGATAGTTACTATTTTGAAGCTAAGTAATTCAACTTTTTCTCAAAAAGTATTTGCAAAGTAGGTAATCTTTGATATAATACTTTTTGTATTGCGGAAGTAGTTCAGTGGTAGAACATCACCTTGCCATGGTGGGGGTCGCGGGT
>NZ_PCYY01000022.1:0-36369 GCF_002553955.1 Lactobacillus sp. UMNPBX12 | reverse complement strand
AATGGACTTTTTTTAATATTTGAACGAAGTGTTCAATTTGATTTTACAATCCGCCTCCAAAAAAAATTAATTACCATGATGGTTTCTATGATGGTTTCTATGATGCTTCCTTATACTTTTTTTATATACTTGCCAAAGAGGTTCAGAGTCAAATCCAATAAAATTCACAAAAGGACTATTAGCACTTTCACTGCTTTCAACAACATACTTTCCTAATTGTACATTTGACTCACCAACCACAGTAGTCGCATATTGTTTAACCGCATTTCCATCAGCTGCAGCATTTGCTTGCTTAGGCATAGCCACAAACATTACCACAACTCCTGCCAACATTAACAAACCAATCAAAAAGTTTTTCAATTTCATTATTTTATACCCCTTTTTTATCAATAAACGTAATTGGAGATATAATATCATATTTTTACCATTATGAAGCAATTCATCATATTTGCCTGCATTTGACATCATATTTGCAATAAAAAGACAGAGTAGTATTACCTGCTACTCTGTTTAATTAATCAATTATTTTTCAGTATTTGTCAATTTTATGCACATAAAAAATTCCTAATGTACTGTATTCCAAGAAACTGGGACTGAAGTCAATCCCGTGGCTACGCTTCCAGTACTTCCATGTAAGAATTCAGTCACTGGCTTGGGTGCCTTGAAATGATGCGTTTGGATGTATTGCGTAATTTGATAACTGAGTCGACCATAAATTGTTTGAACAGATTCACCCTTCTCGGCTTTATCAATTGCTTCGTCAAACATGTTAATTAACTCTGCGTCATGTTCAACTTCGGGCGTAAAACGCACTTCTTCAAGTGCATTTTTAAAAGACATAATATCTGGTGAAAATTCTGAATTCTTATCCTTCTTCTTGCCAAACATAATTATTTCCCCCTCATTATCAATGAGTGTAATCCTCTATCTATGATATTCAAAGCCATAATTTTCCTCTAAACTAAAACTGTGTAAATAGCTATATATGTAATGAAAAATATTGATAGATACTTGATCATTTGTAAATAGGTGGTTTGCTTATCCGGATGCTCAAAAAATTGTTTTAATTTTGGCCATAATATTGGCAACAAAAAACAACTAAAGATCAATGGCCATTTTGCCAAACCAAAAAGAACAACGATAATTGGAAATAATAATCCCGCAATAATCAACGTCTTAATTATTTTAAGAGCATATTTTTTACCAGTATAACTGGCCAAAGTATGGCGCCCATTGTTTAAATCTTCATGCAAATCACAAGTATTATTAGCTAACTGCAAAGCATAGAAAATGAGTGTTAAAGGCAAACATCTTATTAGAGTAGTTAATGCTAAGTTCCAGGTCAAAGGATAAGTGCCGTAAATTGTGACATAGATGCTTACTAGCATAATGAAATACGAAATAAAAAAAGATACCACTAATTCACAGATCGGTGTTGCATTCAGTGGCTTAGGACCCGCAGTGTAAAATATTCCAATGAAATATCCTACAACTCCCATTATTAGTACTGGCCAGCCGGTGCGATAAACCAAAATAATACCCGGAATCGCCGAAATAAAGTAACTAATCCACACTAAGTTTCTAACATCAGTTAAAGGTAACTTCAGACGACCAATTGGATTTATATCAGTCAAAAAATGTCGATCTTTGCCATGAAGATAATCATAGTAATTATCAGCAATATTAACTGCTAAATCAAACAGAAAAACATCTACTAAGCACAGCAAAATGTTAATCAAATTAAACATGTGATATTGTTGAAACGACATTGCCGCGCCAAAGACAAACCAAATTACATTTAATGGCGCCGTATAAATCTCTGATAGTTGATAATATACTGGCCAAGATAAAACCTTCTTCATAGTAACTTATTAATCCTCCCATTTTTTACTTACATCTTAGTCTTTTTCTAAAACAAAATATAGTTACTAATTTTGAAGATATTATCGCAAACTACTACTTTAGTTATTAATAGCTTTCATTACAACTGATGAAACTTCACCACTTTATTCTTCAATGAAATTTTTTTCACTTCAAAGCCATAAGCTGGTAATTCTTTTTTATAACGCAAAAAGGAATGATCTAAGACAACCCCCAGCCTTATTATCTTTAATATATTGCCATAATTTATTATATTTATTCATCTATTTTTCTTCCGATCCAGTAAATTTTTAGCTTGCTTTAATATTGGTAATTCACGTGCCGCAATCAATTTGCCGATTCGTGTATTTGCACAGCGGTTATATTCTCGCAAGGCTTCATCATAACTAAGCTTCAACGTTGATAAATGAAATTCATTTATCTCATCAGGCGTTAAATGTTTTTCACCAAAAGAAGTGACTTTGCAAAGATAATAATTATTAATATTATGGCGATGAATCAAATTATAGTAGTCACTAACTATACCGATTTTATGCATAATCTCAACTTCAGCACCTAATTCTTCTTTAAGCTCTCGCTTTAGCGCTGTTTCTAAATCTTCACCAGCTTCAACGCCACCACCTGAAGTTTCAATTAGCGTTGCCTTACCAAAGTCGTCATCACGTTTAGCTCTAACAAAATAATAATTTTCCTGGTCATCAAACACGATAGCTCGCACTATTTTACGATCATGATCAATATATTCTAATGGCCATTCAGTGTCTTTCAATTGGAGGTTTAATTCTTTCATAACTTTTTCTTTCTAGAAAAAAATAAAGCTCAGCCAAAGCTGAGTTTTATTTTAATTGATAATCAATGATTATTCTTCGTTCAATGATGAACGGTCGAATGAAGCATCCTTAAGTTCGTCATCGATAGTCTTGGTACCCATCCAAGAAATCATTTCCTTCATCTTGGCTGTAATTGCTTCTGCACCTGGCAATAACAACTTACGTGGGTCGTAACCCTTAGCCTTCTTGTCAAGGTCCTTTTCGTCTTCGATGTACTTACGAGTAGCTTCTTGGAATGCTAATTGGAATTCAGTGTTGATGTTGATCTTAGCAATACCAAGCTTAATAGCCTTCTTAACTTGGTCTTCAGGAATACCTGAACCACCGTGAAGTACAAGTGGAGTGTCAGGAACTGCTTCAGCAATTTCCTTAAGACGGTCGAAGTTTAAGCCCTTCCAGTCTGCTGGGTATACACCGTGGATGTTACCAATACCACAAGCAAGCTTGTCAACACCAGCTGCAACGAACTTCTTAGCATCTTCAACAGAAGCTAATTCACCGCCGCCTTGGTTTTCACCGATCTTACCAATTTCAGCTTCAACTGAAATACCACGTTCATGTGCTAACTTGATGATTTCCTTAGTCTTTTCCAAGTTTTCTTCAGTTGGAAGTGCGTGACCATCAAACATAACTGATGAGTAACCAAGAGCGATACATTCCTTAGCTGATTCAAAGTCACCGTGGTCCAAGTTTAAGATAACTGGAACTGAGATGTTCATTGAATCCATTTGGTCAGCTACCATGTCCTTAACGAACTTGTAACCACCCATGTACTTAGCAGCACCAGTTGATACTTGGATCAACAATGGAGTTCTAGTTTCTTCAGCAGCACGTAATTCTGCACGAGTCCATTCCAAGTTGTTAGTGTTGTAAGCACCTACAGCGTAATGGTTCTTACGAGCATCTTTAAAGATTTGATTACCGTTGTCAAAATAAGCCATTAAAAAATACCTCCTAAATATCTTACATGCCTATTGTACCCTAATAATTGAAATATGAACAATTTTTCACAGAATGTAAGCGTTATTTTCTTATTTTCATTGTTTTTCTCTTACATTTCTTTAGGAGCATTGACACCTAACAATCTAAGTGATTCCGTTAAAACGATTGATGTTGCTTGAACTAAGGCGAGACGAGCACCAATTTTATCGTCCTTGGTTAAAATCTTCACATTAGCATAGTACTTATTGAATTTTTTAGCTAAATCTAAGGCAAACTTAGCTATTACTGAAGGTTCAAACTTTTCGGCACTTCTAGCTACAATTCTTGGGAAATCTGCTAAATCTTTGGCTACGGCAAAAGCCCAGTCATCATCAAGAGCTAGATCAGTTTCGCTAGGATTTTCACCCATCGCAGCAGCCTTACGTAAGACGCTTTGTGCCCGAGCATTAGTGTATTGAACATAAGGACCAGTATCGCCTTCAAAACGAACAACTTCTTCCAAATCGAAGTCAAAATTATCAAGACGATCATTCTTCAAATCGTGGAAGACAACAGCACCAACACCAACATCATGAGCAACTTGATCTTGATCTGCCAAATCTGGATTCTTTTCTTGAATTTGTTTTTTAGCAAGTGAAACAGCATCCTTTAATACTTGATCGAGGAAGACAACGTTACCTTTTCTAGTAGATAACTTTTTACCGCCTTGAGTGATTAAACCAAACGGTACATGGTGAATCTCATCAGCCCAGTCATAACCCATCTTTTTCAAAACAGTCTTCAATTCAACAAAGTGTTGGGCTTGCTCGTTACCTACAACATAAAGCATCTTAACGAAGTTATATTCTTTCATTCTCCATTCAGCAGCGGCGAGGTCACGAGTTAAGTAAATTGAAGTACCATCAGATTTAACGATAATAGCAGGATTTTCACCTTCACCCATGTCAACAACTTGCGCACCACGTGATTCATGAAGAAGACCTTTTTCTTTTAATTCATCAATTACTGGTTGCATCTTATCGTTAAAGAAAGCTTCACCATTGTATGAATCAAAAGTTACGCCTAGTTCTTTATAAATTCGCTTGAAGTCTTTTAATGAAACCTCACGGAACCATTTCCATAGTTTAACTGCTTCTGGATCCCCGTCTTCAAGTTTCTTGAACCATTCACGACCTTCATTATCAAGTTCGGGATTTTTCTCAGCTTCTTGGTGGAACTTTACATAGTAGTGGAAAAGATTCATAATCGGATCTTTTTTAACGTCTTCTTCATTACCCCAGTGCTTGTAGGCAGCAATCAACTTACCAAATTGAGTACCATAGTCACCTAAGTAATTGATTTTAATAGGAGTATAGCCAACCTTCTCCATTGTCTTAGCAATTGAATTACCAATTACAGTTGAACGAAGGTGGCCCATTGACATTGGCTTAGCAATGTTAGGGCTAGACATATCAATTGGCACATTTCCTTCACCAATCTTTTGATCACCGTAATGTTCTTTTTCAGTCAAAACATCCTTCAAAGTCGATGAAACTAATTTTTCATGATCAATCGCAAAGTTAACGTAAGGACCGACTGCTTGGATATTAGCGAAATTATCACTTGATAAGTTATCCGCAATATTTTTAGCAATTTCTGCAGGATTTTTGTGCAAAGTCTTAGCCAAAATAAATGCTGGGAAAGCATAGTCTCCCATCTTAGCATTTTTAGGGCGTTCAATTAATGCAGCAATTTTTTCTTTAGGTAAATCAACTTGACTAGCAACCAAGTCAACTACTTCATTCTTAAAGTCCATCTTATTCCTCTCTTCTAAATAAAAAAGTCTCCTTCTACAAATGTAGAAAGAGACGAGTTAAAAACCCGCGGTACCACTCAGATTGATACAAAGTATCCGCTTATTTAAATTCTTGATTTTATCAGTCAAACACGCCTTCATTATCTTCTAGTATCTATCTTGCACCAACATAGACTCGCTTAAAAAGAAAATAACTACTACTTTTGACTTCTTGGCAAACATGATTATAGCAGGAAAAAACGGCTTCTGCCACTAATTTAGTTAAAAAAGCCATTCTTAAGTTGGATTAAAATCTTGAACGCTTTGAACAAAGTTTTTTACTGCAATTTTTTAAAAAACGTTGCTTAAAAAGCAACGTTCTTGTTAATTATTTTTAATGACTACCTTCGTACCATCTGGGATGTGATCCATAATCCACTTAGAATCAGGTACACTCAAACGGATACAACCATGTGAACCTTGAGTTCTTCCCAATTTGGCTGCTTCTTTTAAGTTATAGCTATAATTAGCTTTAGTTGGCACAGAGTGGAACAAGTACACGTTATCAGGACTCCAACTAGTCCAATTATTAGCTCCTTCACCTAAGTTATAATTGAAAAAGCTGTCTCCACGACCATTTTGGATCCTAAAAGTTCCAGTTGGGGTCAATGACTTGCCCTTCTTATAGATTCCACCAGTTGATAACATGGTATACAAAACCTTGCCTTTTCTTAACAAATAGGTCCGGTTTCCTTTTAATGATACCCGCAAAGTCAAATCCTTTTCATACGGCTTAATCTTAGGATATTTTTTAAGCTCACTCTTTTTCTTCCAAGTGCCTGCCTTGCGCAAGTCCTTAGGATCGCTATATGGTCGATATAAAGCACCATTATCTACTTTTTTAGCTTGTTTTTTCTTAATTTTATTTATTTTCTTAGTTTTGGCCTTAGTCTGCGTTGTAGCAGCTTCTTGTGAGACATCAGACTTAGGTGCGCATACCTTAGCTAAGCCGATAATTGCACCAAAAGCTAGAACGATACTAGTTACGCCGATAATAATGTTTTTTTTCATAAATATGTTAATCTTCTTTTTTATTAATATTTAACTCAATTATATTATGCTTTTTCGTCTTTGAAGCGTTAAAAAACATCCCTCAACTAGGGATGCATTTATTTACTATTAGAATTTTAACATGTTTATGCCAATTCTGAATACTTTTTCATCAATTTAGGCAATACTTTAGAAAGTTCCGTTGGTCGTACCACATAATTATCTTTGGCAAGCAAGTCACCTGCTAAAGAATGAAGATAGACAGCAGCTTGAACGGTTTCAACGCCTGGGCCAAATTGAGCAACCATCCCACCGATGATTCCTGCTAAAGTATCACCCATTCCACCAGTGGCCATGCCTGGATTGCCAATTGGATTAACAAAAATTTGACCAGTCCCATTATAAACATGAGTATGATTCGATTTGAGTACTAAAAGCGCATTAGTATCTGGAATCAATTGGTTTAAAGCATCAATATTGGCACTATCTGTTTGAAACGGAATACGAATTTGACTCAATCGTTGCCATTCCATTTGATGCGGCGTCAAGATTAAGTGGCCAGCATTAGTTGGCAATAAGTTCTTATCCTGACTAATTAAATCAAGAGCACTGGCATCTAAGACAACGGTTTGTTTTTCTGAAGTACATCTTCGCAAGATAACTAAAATTTGCTTAGCAAGATCACTCATGCCTAATCCTGGCCCGCAAACTACAACATCCATATTTTTGATTAAATCTGCTAACTTAGCATCGCGCCAGTTGATAAACATTGCTTCAGGCACTCGTGCATGTAGCGGTGCTAAATTCAAAGGGTGTGTTGCAACAGCAGTCAAACCTGTGCCAGCATTAATAGCGCCTTCGGTAGACATAATAATAGCGCCACCATAGTTCTCACTACCACCGATCAAAAGTACACGACCGTAATCGCCTTTATGTGTATCGCTTTCTCTTTCTTTAATTACCTTTTTCAAGATATCTTCAGAAATTTCAGTCATATTTATCTTCCTCCGAAAATCCAGCGCCAAATTCTGACAAAAAAGTTCACCTTGTTATTAGCTGACAATGCCTTAGCCTTGACGTTCATCCCATTAGGATTAGACAATGAAACAATCTTTTCATTACCAGATTTAAATTGATAATCACCAACTGTTTGATCTTTCTTAATTGGTGCTTCTACAGATTTTTTATTCAATGATGCCACTAAAGTTTTGCCATCAGCTGGATCCCAGATAGTAGTCTTGTTCTTTAGACCCAAGTTAGTTGTTGCGTTATCACCATCAGTTACCTTAATAGTTTTGGCACCATTCATTTGGCTACCAGCAGTCATTGTTACAGGACGATACTTGGTAAAAACATAATTCATTAACTTTTTAGTTTGTTCAAATCTAGCTGGATCCGTTCCGTCACGGTGACGTGCGCCCATTACTACAGTCAGTAAACGAGCACCATTGTGTTGTACAGTTCCGATAAAACAAGCCCCTGCAGCATCAGTAGTCCCCGTCTTTAAGCCATCAACTGGATAAGCTTGATCATATTGAGAAAGCCCCTTTAACATCCAGTTAAAGTTAGCCATCTTAGTTACGTGACCAGCATCTTTAAAGTTTAAGTGAGCTAAGCGTGTAGTTTCTAATACTTCTGGGAATGCCGAGATTAATTTTTGACCGACAATAGCCATATCCTTAGCTGACATCGTATTTTCAGCATTTTTATTTACACCAGGATATGCATCTTTACCCAAATTGCCATTAGGTAAACCACAAGCAGTATAAATCTTGGCATCTTCAATCCCCCACTTTTTTACTTGAGCTCGCATTTGATCGATAAATGCCTTTTGTGAGCCAGCAATTGTTTGACCAAGCAGCATAGCAGCACCATTAGCTGATTCAATTAAGGTTGCTTGATAAAGTTGTCTTATCGTATACGAATGTCCTAGTTTTAATGGTACATTCGAATATTCTGCATTATTAGCTACCTTTACTATCGGAGCCGTTGGCTTTACTTTCTGATCCCATGAAAGCTTATGATTTTTTATTGCTTGCAGAGTTAAATAAACTGTTACTAATTTAGTCATCGAAGCAATTGGCAAAGTTTTAGTCGCATTTTTGGCATACAAAATTTGACCTGAATCACTATCAATTGCAATTGCTGACTTTACATTTAGTTTAACTTGATCAGCTTGATAGCTACTAGTTGTATCTGCGCTAACTGGTATAGTTGCAAAAACTGCACCGCACGAAAAGATTGATACAGCTGCAACAGTTGTAATTGCTACACGTTTTATTTTTTTACTAAAAAACATGAAATTCCATCCTTTTGTATAATTAAAGTATTTTATGCTTACATTTTACCAAATATTTGGTATTATTATTCATGTAGCTAATAAAAATGCCCGCTTGGCGGAATTGGCAGACGCGCAGCGTTCAGGTCGCTGTTTAGGTGACTAAGTGAAGGTTCGAATCCTTTAGCGGGCATCATAATTATGTGTAAGTGTTGAGAGATCAACACTTTTTTTATTTTTTAATAATAGAATTTATAGCTCTTAATTTTATTAATCTCTGCTGTATAATACACATTGAAGGACATCAAATTTAGAAATGAGTTGATTACTATGAAAAAGAGACTTACTAAATCACAAAACAAAATTTTAGCTGGCGTTTTGGGCGGAATCGCCAATTACTTCGATCTTGACCCAGCTTGGGTAAGAATCATCGGTGCCGCCTTAATTTTATTCACTGGTATCTTCCCTGGTATTGCTTTATATATCATCGCTGCAATGGTCATGCCAGAACCTGGCCAAATTGCACCTAAAGCCGAAAAACACACTACTGATTATCAAACTGGTCGTCCTAATACAATGAACGGTGATTTTACCAAGTCAGATGATTCTAGTTCAGATTCTGACGAAAAAAAGACGACAACCAAGAATAAATGAATGCTATAATGTAGGTCCTTGGCAGGGGCACAAAGTTGATTTCTTCGGGAATCAACTTTTTTCTCTCGCTTTCATGAAATCGCTTCCATTTCACTAGATTATGTGCTACAGTAAAAGCGTAAAGAATAAACGTGATTAGAAAAGATAAATCTCAATATTTATCTCTAAGATGAGGAGATGGAGAATCATGATTGCTTCTATCGGTATTACATTCTTAGCACTTGAACTAATCGGGGTCTTTGTTTTAACGGCGATTACGCCTGACTAATTCTTAAATTTTAAGTAGCACTCCTAAAATTATTAGTAATGGATTGGCACGCAGGATCCAACGCACTAAAAAAGCCACTATAGATCATAATTTTGATCTGTAGTGACTTTTATTTTTAGTCATGGATGTGAAATTTTACTAAAATACTTTCAATTTTGCTACCAAGAATCTTTTGTGCTAAATCTGTCTTCAAGGTGACGAAACCATAAAAGATCACGCCCACTCCCACAGAAAAGATTACCAGGGATAATGCCGGAATTCTTCGCTCTGGACTCAAGAACTTACCTAAGCCTATTTCGACTAATTTTACAATCAGGAACATCCCGATTGAAAATGCGGTAACTCCCATTAGCCTACGACTAGTTCGATTCAAATTGAAATTATATTGAACTTCCAAATGCTTCAGTGATAGGAATACAATGACCAACAAACCCAAGTTAGTCGCAACTAGCGGACCGTAGATCTTGAATAAAAAGATCATCGGATATTGTAAAATTCCCTTCAGAATCAAGCCTAAGATCAAATATTTAATCGCTAAGCCATTTTCTGATAAACCCTGCAAAATTGCCATTAATACCGTAAACAAACCTAAGCTAATCGCCGTAAATGCAGATATATATAAGACATTGCTGCCTAATGGATCTGGTCCGTAAAAAATCGTGTACATTGGTTTACTAATTGCCGCCATCCCAAAGGCAGCTGGAATCATGACAAACAAGAACAAGTCCATCGTATTGGCAATCTGACTTGAAATACTCTTGTAGTCTCCTCTAGTATGCGCAGCCGATAGTAACGGAATAGCTGTTACCGCCATAGCACTAGCTAATGAGACGATGATCATAATTAATTTATTGGCATTCAAGCCAAATAAAGCGTACCAATCTTCGATTGTATCTGAGCTTGCATGAACTAAGCTAGCAATCATAGGGTGGAATGTGTATTGATCAACCAATGAGAACAAGGTAATTCCCGAATCAATAATGATAAATGGAATTGCTTGAGCAATAATTTCACCAAATAAATCAGTGGTTGAAACTCGCAAACGATTATTTGAATGGGCCACCAAGTAGTCCAGTCGCTCTCTTCTGGAAAGCAAAAACCAAACTAGCAATCCAATTCCAAAAAGTGCCCCAACAGCGGCAGCCAAATTAGATTGAATAACTGCATGAACGTAGGAACCGTGCTGCATTTGCATAATCACAAATGCGGTTAACAGCATCCAAACTACCCGCGCAAACTGCTCCACAAATTGTGACATCGCACTCGGCATCATGTCGGCATATCCCTGGAAGTAACCCCGCATGATACTTAAGATCGGAATAATTAAAATCGCATAAGACAAGCTCCGCATAACCGCAACTTGCCTCGGATCACTCTGACTACCATTAGACGCTAGTAGCGGCGAAGCAAAATACATAATTGCCGCCGAGACGATGCCTAAAATAGTCATCAAAATTAAACCTTTACGGAATAATTTTCGTCCAATGCCGTATTCATTTAAGGCATTATATTTGGCAACCTGCTTAGCAATCGCTCCTGGAATTCCTGCCGTTGAAATTAGAATAAAAATCGTGTAGATATTATAACTTCGTGCAGTTAAGGCATTTGCAATATTTCCGTAGGGTCCCATCCAGGCATACCACGGAATAATATACAAAGCACCCAAAATTCTTGAGGCAATCGAGCCAAAGGTCATCCAAGCAGACCCTTTTAGAAAAGTATTTTGTGTATCTTTGCTATTTAAGTTGTTTTCTTCTTCCATGAAATTTTTCCCAATATAAGTATTAACTAATTAATTGTCACGCAATTTGAACAATAAAGTAAAGTTCTACTGTTCTTTTAGGAAAAATTTAACTTATTTAGCAACGATATTAACGATCTTGTTTGGAACAACAATAACTTTTTTGACGTCTTTACCTTCTAAGAACTTCTTGACGTGTTCGATTTCCATTGCTTGTTTTTGGAGATCATCACGATCTGCATCCTTAGGAGCTTGGAACTTACCACGAAGCTTACCATTAACTTGAACCATAATTTCAACAGTTGATTCAACTAATTTAGCTGGATCGTAAGTTGGCCACTTAGCGTAAGTAATTGATTCATCATGACCAAAGACTTGCCAGATTTCTTCCATCATATGTGGAGCCACTGGAGCCAAAAGCTTAACAAAGCCTTCTGCGTATTCCCGTGGAATGGTCTTAGCCTTTTGAGCAGCATTCATGAAGACCATCATTTGACTAATTGCAGTGTTAAAGTGTAATGATTCAAAGTCTTCAGTTACCTTCTTGACTGTTTCTGCATAAACCTTGTCAAGTTCACCATCATTCTTATCAACGATTCTTTCTTGTGGAATGGCCTTCAAGTCAAGATCGTTTACAAAGAGGCGCCACACACGGTCCAAGAACTTCTTAGTTGAAGCAGGACCATTGTCATCCCAGTCAATTGATGCATCAAGTGGACCCATGAACATTTCGTACATTCTAAGTGAATCTGCACCATATTCATCGATCACCTCATCAGGGTTAACTACATTACCCTTAGACTTAGACATCTTTTCGTGATTCTTCAAGATTAAGCCCTGGTTGTAAAGCTTCTGGAATGGTTCCTTAGTTGGCACAACACCCAAATCGTAAAGAACCTTGTGCCAGAATCTTGCATAAAGAAGGTGACGCACAGCGTGTTCCGCACCACCGATGTAAAGATCAACTGGAAGCCACTTTTTAAGCAAATCGTAGTCAGCTAATTCCTTATCATTATGTGGATCAACGTAACGCAAGTAGTACCAGCTAGAACCAGCCCAGTTAGGCATCGTGTTGGTTTCACGCTTACCTTTTCTACCGTTTTCGTCAACAACATTTACCCAGTCAGTCAAGTTAGCAAGTGGACTTTCCGGGGTACCAGATGGCTTAATGTCAGTTGCATGTGGCAAGCGAAGTGGTAATTGATCTTCCGGAACTAATGAAGTGGTTCCATCTTCCCAGTGAATAACTGGAATTGGTTCACCCCAGTAACGTTGACGGCTGAAGTCCCAGTCACGCAATTTGTAGTTGACCTTCTTCTTACCGCAGTTATGGTCTTCAAGCCATTCAATCATGCGCTTTTTAGCTTCTTCATTGTCTAAGCCATCTAAAAATTCTGAGTTAATGTGCTTGCCATTGCCAGTGAAAGCTTCCTTTTCAATATTGCCACCTTCAATAACTGGATTGATTGGCAAACCAAACTTAGTTGCAAAAGCGTAATCACGATCATCATGGGCTGGAACAGCCATTACAGCACCAGTGCCGTAACTTGCTAAAACGTAGTCAGAAATCCAAATTGGAACTTCTTTACCATTTACTGGGTTAATTGCATAAGCCCCAGTGAAGACACCAGTTTTATCCTTATTAAGATCAGTTCTTTCAAGATCAGACTTAGATTCAATTTTCTTAATGTAAGCATCAACTGCTTCTTTTTGTTCAGGTGTGGTAATTTCTTGAACAAGCTTGCTTTCTGGTGCAAGAACTGTATAGCTAACACCAAATAAAGTATCAGGACGAGTAGTAAAGACATCAAAAGTCTTGTCGCTGTCTTTTACCTTGAAAGTAACTTGCGCACCTTCAGAACGACCGATCCAGTTACGCTGCATTTCCTTAACTGGTTCTGGCCAATCCAAATCATCAAGGTCTTCTAATAAGCGATCGGCATATGCAGTCATCTTAAGCATCCATTGACGCATATTCTTACGATATACTGGGTAGCCACCACGTTCAGTTTTACCATCGATAACTTCTTCATTAGCCACAACAGTACCTAAGTCTGGTGACCAGTTAACAGGAACTTCAGCTTCATATGCCAAGCCCTTTTTATACATTTGTTCAAAAACCCATTGCGTCCACTTGTAGTAATTTGGATCTGAAGTGGTTACTTCACGGTCCCAATCATATGAGAAGCCCAACTTGTTCAATTGACGCTTAAAGTTAGCAATGTTGTTCTTAGTAACAACTTCTGGATCTTCACCAGTCTTCAATGCATATTGTTCAGTTGGTAAACCAAATGCATCCCAGCCCATTGGGTGAAGCACATTATAGCCTTGTGCACGCTTCATTCTTGAAACGATATCAGTTGCAGTATATCCTTCTGGGTGACCTACGTGAAGTCCCTTACCAGATGGGAATGGGAACATATCCAATGCATAATAATTCTTCTTATCAGGGTCAGTGCCTGTCTTAAAAGTATCATGCTTTGCCCAATAATCTTGCCATTTCTTTTCAACTACTTTGTGGTTATACAAAATAATTCTCCTTTACTATTAAAAAACGCCCTATGAAAAAATCATAGGACGAATCATCGCGGTACCACCTAAGTTTCACAATTTGTGACACTTAATTGCTCCTTAACGCGGATGGCAACGCTAGGTTTCCTCAACACGAGACGAGTTCACAATCCTATTTTAAGACTTCACAGCAGCCAGCCTCTCTCTGAAAAAATATTCTTGTTACTACTTCTCGACCTTTATTTTCTTATAGATAATGATTATAATTTACCACAAATGCTAAAAAATACAAGAGGGGAGTACTTTTTTGATTAATACGAAACGACCACCTAAGGACACCTTAATACCTGGTATCTGCTTCGTGGTTATTTATGCTGTCTGGGCCGCACTGGTTTCATCCGGCTCACAATTTATTCACAATTTTGATAATGCTGTGATCAACATTGTTTGCAACAATAATCCAGCTAATGTCGCTTTTGCTAAAGATTTTACTAATCTCGGCAATACAAGCGTGATCACAATTGAAACAATCATTGTTTTCATAGTTTTACTGGTCTTTAAGCAATATGCATACGCTTGGTTTACCGCTGGTGTCATGATCTGTGCTAATGGCTATAATTGGATTATCAAACACGCAGTAATGCGGCAGCGTCCAACGGTCAAGCACTTAGTTTATGCGGATGGTTATAGTTTTCCATCGGGGCACTCAGTTGGTAGCGCGGCGCTATTTGGTGTTTTGATTATCCTAACCATTCTTTTAGTGAGAAGCAAATTCTGGAAGACTTTATTGATTATTATTTGGGCTTTATTCCCACTGATGATTGGTTACACCAGAATTTTCGTCCACGTGCACTATCCATCTGATGTATTCGGCGGTTGGATTGAAGGAATTACCTTTGTACTGCTTGGTTATTCCTTCCTCTATCACTTCTACATTGAGCCGAAGATGATCGACATGAAACGAAAACAATAGAAATCAAAGCAATTTAAAAGGCATCGCATGATGCCTTTTTCTTTATCCTATTTTTGCTTGTAAATGCGTCTTTTGAAAAATTGAAATTAGGTTTTCTAACGCTGGCGACTTTTCCCCGCTTTTGCTAGCAATGAAAAAGACAACATCCATTAACTTTCGATCTAGTGGCAACAAGTTAATTGGCGTTTGTTCCATTCTTCTGATAATACTTGCCGAAGAAATGGTAATACCCACGCCGTGAATTGCCAAGTTAGTTGCAGTAATAATACTATTAGACTCCATCACAATATTTTTTTCGAGTCTTAATCTCTGAAATAAGCCATTAACTTGATGCCGGATAGCTGAACCAGGTGAACTCAACACTAAAGGCTCCTGCAGTACCTCTTTTAGATCAAGTTCATCCGAATTTAAGATAAACTTTCCTGCTTGGTAATATGGTGAGGCTGGCGAAATCACTACATAATAGCGTTCCTCGCCACCCGCAACCACATCTAAACTCGAGTCAAGTGCTTCTGGCGTCTGACCAATATAACAATCCAGCTCGCCATTAAGCAGTCTTCTTTCATTTTCTCTGGGGAAATTTTCAAATAGCTGAATCTTGACGTTGGGGTTTTCTTGCAAAAATTGCGGCAAAATTTCTGGCAATAAATATGTACCTAAGCTCTCCAAAATGCCGATTTTAATTATCTGTTGGTCAGGATGAGTATATGCCTCCAGCTTGCGCCCTAATTGCTGCTTATTATATGAAACATTCTCCAAATATTGATAGTAAATTAGACCTGCAGGAGTTAACGTATAGGGTCTCTCATCTCGGTTGATGATCTTAGTGCCTAATTTTTTCTCAATTCGTCCAATTAGCTGCGTTAAATAAGGCTGGGAAATATATAATTCTTTAGCTGCTCTGGTAAAGTTACTCTCTTTTAGCAGAACATCTAAAAAATGTTGTAATTCTTCAGGATTATTCATGATCAAGCCCCCGTTATCTAAAAAATGATAGCTTCACAGCTATCATTATATCTTATCGACTAGGCGTTTTTCACAAAGTCTGCTAGTTCTTCTTCAGAAAATTCATTGCCATAATCTTGTTCTAATTCTTGCAAAATTTGCTTGGGACTGCACTTCATCCTTCTAAGCATATTAATCGTTTTATGGATTGCTGCAACAGTTGCCTCATGCATGCCTTCTTCCATGCCAAGCTGCTTTGCTGCTTCTGCTACTTCTTCTGTGTTCATGACGTGTTGCCTCCATTCTTCGGTTCTACGATAATTGTTCATCGACTTTTTAATTCGACTAACGAGTTTTCCATTTGAAGTTGGCTTGCCTTCAATCATGCGATAAAGGTCATCAAGCTCAGGTCTGATCTCGCCTTTTGTTCCCTTTGTGTTTAAATATATTAACGCAGAATCGTCATTTAATTCAACTGATGGGTCTTCCTTAGCAGTATAAACAAAAGTATATCGCTTCAAGCCTTTTCCTTTGGGATCAAACGGCAGAATAAAAATTACATATGCAGCGTGCAGCTCGCCATATTCTTGTTTTCGTCGTAAAAAGCCATCTTCCATCATCTTGAACAGGTATTGCCTGGCTCGTTTATCCATGTCTGCTTTATGCGCGACCTGCATTTCCACATTGTAACGCCTGCCTCTGCTATCCGTAATCAGGACATCAAGAATCGAAACTTTATCTTCTTGGTGTGGCATAAAATGGCGCAACTTCACACTTTAGTCCTAATACATTCATTACTACAATCATGATAGAATTAAAACAGTACTAAAAAACCATACTCCGATAGAATATCGAAATATGGTTTTAAATAAAGCAGTTCAATAATATGTCCCAAATTTGGGGGTTCATATCAAATCAAACTGAAGTGATTTTTTATTCTCTTTTATTTTCAATTTTAGTGATAGAAGTCAAATTGACCAATCGCCATTGTTTCTTTAATACCACCAGTTTCAAGAACCGACTTATCAATGGTAATCTTCTTAAGAGTTGCTGCAAAGTATCCTTTAAAAGCATGCCCCATTGCCAATCCTGCGGCTTCTGAATTACCCAAGTTAACTACTACACCTAAGTCATGGTAAGCATATTTATCCGGTCTAGTTTGACCCATAATTCTGCTCTTAATATCTTTTGCAGCGTAGTTAGCCATTGAAAGAGCCAATTGACCAGTGTTAGGATATGGCCATTTCTTACCAGGAACCATGACGCTTGAAACATCGCCTAAGACGTAGATATCATCACTTTCTGGCGCGGTTAAATGATCACCAACCATGACCCGACCACGACGGTTCTTAAATCCAGATGCCTCAATTACTGGACTGCCACTAAAGCCCATCATCCAGATTCTAGTACCTGCCTTAATTTCTTGCAGCTCAGCATTGTCTTTTTCATTAGCCATTTTATACAAAACCGAGGTAGAGGTTACTTCATTAACATAAGCTGGCTTAATAATTTCGACTTTATTTTTCTTAATTGTGTTTAAAGCGTAATCAAGCAATTTACCTTGGAACATTGGCAAAAGACGTGGCGAACCATCAATCATTCTGATGGTAATTTCATCTGGTTGGGCGCCAGCCATTTGAGCTAGTTCTGGGCGAACCTTGGCAATGGCATTTCCTAATTCAATTGCTTGAAAACCTGCCCCACAAATTACTACTGACAGGTGTTTAGAATCATGGTCTTGGCGATAAGCTTTCATTTCGGCATAAAGGTGGTCGCGAATAGCTTCAGCTTGTTTTACATTGCTCATTGGCAAAGCATTTTCGGTTGCACCTTTAATGCCCATATTGCTCAAGGTAAAGCCTAAGCCAACAACACAATAGTCATATTTAAGTGGAGCATGATCCTTTAACTCAACTGTTTTATCAGCAATATTAACTTTTTCAACTTCATCCGTAATCACAGTAGTCATCTTCGGATTAATTACATCATTAATTTCATATGACATCCCAGTGTAGGGAATTTCGCCAGTAGCCACTTCATATAAGCGAATTGTTTCGTAGTGGTATGGATTACGGTCAACTAAGATAATCTTAACTTGTTCACGCAACTTCTTTTGCAAAGCGACAACTGTTTTCAAGCCGGCAAAACCAGCACCTAAAACTACAACTGTTTTCATAATTTTCAACCTCTCTAAAATAGAATTCCTAAAAAGTAAGTTATTAAGTAAGTCAGTGAACCAACTAGCAACGTTTTTACTCCTGTGATAAATGTCTCTGTCTTAACTTGCTTGCCAATTAAGATCTTGTTCTGCTTATAAACGAACGGTACAATTATTACTGTTAACCAAACCGTCTTAGGAGCAATTCCCAAGAACGGTAGGAGGAAGATTACCAAAAATGCTAAAACATTTTTGACACTAAAAGCAATCAAGCCACCTTTTTTACCAATAAAGTGAATAATTGTGGTGCGGTGATTATCTTCGTCCTCTTGGGCATCGCATAAGTTATTAGCTAGCATTAAATTAGAAATCCATAATTCATCAGCTAAAGCTAATAAGAAGATACGACCGATTGTGATCCAGTTCCAATCAAAAGCTTGAAAACTATTGATATAAACACTGAGCAGGACAATCATGAAGCCCATTGTGAAACCAGAGAACAATTCACCTAGTGGCAAGCTGGAAATAGGATGCGGACCAAATGAATATAAATAACCAACCATAAAACAGAACAAGCCCATCCACAATACAGGCAAGCCTACTTTAGCGACTAGATACAAACCTAATAAAATTGCAATAAGACTAAAGGAAATAATTAATCCCAGAACTAAATTAGGTGAAATATTTTCTCGCCCGATAATGTTAGTCTTCTCTTGGTAATTCTTGCTATCTGCGTGATAATAATCACAGTAGTTATCAAACATATCTACTACCATGTTAAATAGTAGCATTGCAATGAAGAAGACTAGGGCAAATCCCCAGTTAACCTGGTGATAATAATACACGCTGTAGCACATCCCTAAGAAAAAGGGAATGACACTAGCGGTTTTTGCTTTAATCTCAATTAATTCTAAAAATACACTTAATGACATCGATCCACATCCTTTCAAAGGATCACTATTCTGTTAACTCTATTATAAGGAAATCTATCATGAATAACTCTCAACCTTGGCAAAAATATCCACTTATTCGTAAACCGCTTGAAGAAGTTAATCAATTAATTCAGGCAACCATCCGCACTCCATATTCAGACTTGCAAGATGCACTCCTTGAAATGGCTAGTAACGGTGGTAAATATTTACGGCCTAGTTTACTAATTTTGTCAGCTCAAATTGCTAGCAAAAAAGAAACTGTATCAAAACAAATTATTCAACTTGCCTCATCAATCGAAATTTTGCATATGGCCTCATTAATTCATGATGATATCATTGACGATTCTGACGAGCGCCGCGGTAAAATTAGCATCCAAGCCCGTTTTGGCAAAGACACCGCAGTTTACGCTGGCGACTTGCTTTTTACGCACTTTTTTGACCTAATTTTGAACGCCATTTCCGAACAAGATTACATGATCAAAAATGCTCACACAATGCATCATTTACTGGCTGGCGAATTAGGTCAAATGGCTGAGCGTTTTAACCTAAGCCAAGATTTCAACGACTACTTAACTAATGTTAAAGGAAAGACAGCTGCACTTTTTCGTTTAGCTGCCGAAGAAGGAAGCCATTTTGGCAATGGGGATGAGCAAACTACTCAAGCCCTAGCCTCCTTTGGTGAAAACTTAGGCATTGCTTTTCAAATTGTTGACGACATTCTTGATTACACTGGCGGTAAGCACCTGAACAAGCCAACGCTAGAAGATTTGACTACCGGCGTCTACTCTCTACCTCTTCTGCTAGCTCTTAGCAAAAAGGAATTACGAGAGCAATTAGTACCGCTACTTGAAAAAAAGCGACAAATGAGCAAAAACGATATCGAACAAATCCAAAAGATTTTGCTAAACAGCTCTGTCATCGATGAAACTCACGCTCTAGCTGAACAATATACTAATCGGGCATTGGCTAACCTAGCCCAACTGCCGCAAACTAATGCGACCGTCTTGCTCAAAAAGATGACGCGTAAATTAGTCAATCGAACGCTTTAGTCTTTGCGTCCCAAATGAATCGCACCTGCACCGTAAGTTAACTTAGTAACCGCTACTCGAGTAAAACCATTTTGCTCAAGTAGCTTTTTTAATTGCTCAGCCGAGAGAAATTCTTTACTTGTTTTTGACAAATACTGGTAGTCCTTGATATTACCGTGTGTCAACTTAGCAAAATACGGAAAAATTTTAAAATAAGCTTGCCAGCCCAATTTAACTAATGCATTAGTGGGCTGAGACATTTCTAAAACAGCAAATTGTCCACCCGGCTTAAGTACGCGGTAGCTTTCCTGAATCGTCTTAACAGCGTCAGGGACATTACGCAGACCAAAACAAATAGTTACACAATCAAAGCTATTGGCCGCAAAAGGTAAATTCATTGCATCCCCTGCAATCAACTTTATCTTGGACTGCAGCTGCTTTTGACGAATCTTTTTTTGGGCAATCTTCAACATCTCCTGGTTAAAATCTAGACCAGTCACTAATTTAGCTTTTTTAGCCAAATCAATAGTTGAATCAGCGCTACCACAACACAAATCTAAGCAAATAGAATTTTTATTTAAATCTAACTGCCGTAAAAATTTCTTACGCCAACTCTTTTGAATCCCTAAACTAACAATATTATTCATCAAATCATACTTAGGCGCGACCCTAGTAAATAGGTCATGCACATCTTGTTCTGGCACTTTATTCGTTAGCATAATGAACCTCTATAATCCTAAATCAGCCTTTTTCAATTCACGATAACGCGGCTCTGTCTGCCATAATTTTTCCGGTGTACCCTGCATATTAATTTGTCCATCTTCAATAAAAATTACTTGATCCATCTGATCAATTCCTTGCAAGTGGTGTGTAATCCAAATTAAAGTTTTACCGGATAATTCCTTAATAAACATATTAATTACAGCTTGCTCCGTAATTGGATCCAAGCCAACTGTTGGCTCATCAAGTAAGACAATTGGCGTATTCTTCAGTAAGATTCGCGCTAAGGCTAAACGATGGCGTTCACCACCTGAAAAGCGTAAGCCTGCCTCATCTACCTTAGTATCAAGGCCATCCGTTAATTTTTGCACCATCTCGGCCAAACCTACTCGGCGCAAAACGTCCCATAGCTGCTCATCTGTGGCATCTTCATTACCTAGCCGCAAATTATTGGCAATCGTGGTATTGAACAAATATGGCGTTTGATTGATGATGCTAAAGTAATTGGACATTTGATCACCAAACTTGCTAGTATCAATTCCATTTAAAGTTACTCGGCCTTTAGTAGGTACTCGATCACCTCTAAACAAGGCAGCTAAAGTACTCTTACCCGCACCACTGCGGCCCAAGATAGCAATCTTTTCACCATCATGGATATTTAAGTTGATCCCATGCAAAACCTCTTTATTAGTTTGAGGGTAGGCATAATGCACATCAGTTAATACTAAATTAAACGGTGCGGTTAATTTGATTGGTTTATGCTTAGTCCGATCAGGAGCTGGCAAATTATTCAAACGCTTAAGCGAATCTTTGTAGATATTCGTCTCTTGAGCAGCAGTCGGCAAACTGGCAAAAGCCTCAACAGTCGGGAATAATGCCAAAGCAAATGCCGCAATCCAATTAGTATAATAAGTTGAACGCCCGCCAAATCTGGCAGCACCCCAAATTACTAGGCTCACAATTACCAACACCCAGAAGATTTGTAAAACAAAGTCGCGCCAGCGATCAAATTTTTTCATCTTCGCGTTGATTTGCAAAAATTTATCTTGATCATTGACGTGCAAGGCCAAGTATTCTTTGCTGCGGCCAGACAGAATCCAGTCATCTACTCCCATCACATTATCAGTCAAGTCAACGTAGAGCTTGTCTTGAACCGTTTTTTCATAGCTTTGCCGCGCACCATTGATTAAAACTGACCAAATAGGAATAGCGAAAATAATTAGGAAAAACAGGACCAACATCCAGATTCCCATCAGTGGTGAAATAATGCCTAAACCAATTACGATAATTGCATATAATCCCCAAGCTACAAACATTGGAAAGATCGTTCTTAGGTAAAAGTTTTGAATATGGCTGACATCATCAGACAAAAGTCCCAGAATATTTCCTAGCTGATACTTACTATTAAAAATAGTCGCATCGCGCTCCAATGAGTCATAAAGCTGTTGTCTAAATTTGGAGGTCATTTTGAGCACCCAATTGTGACTAACCAGCCGCTCAAAATAACGGACAGCTGGCCGCGTAATCCCAAATGCTCTAGTTAAGACAATTGGCACATAGATTAACAAAATATTTTCAGGTTTAGCTGCTGAACGGCTGATTAAATAGCCAGCACAGAACATCAAGCCCCCGCCACAGACGAAAGTTAAAATGCCCAGTGCAATCGCCAAAATCAACGTTTTACGATATTTTTCCAAATATGGGCGAACCCAACGATCATTTTTTAATGCTCTTAAAACCGGAATCTTATTGATCATTGTTTTCACCTCTCATTCCTGCCATTAACTTGCAGAAGTAGCCTTGATTCTTTTGCAATTGCTCATAACTTCCTTGCTCAACCAATTGACCGTGATCCATCACTAGAATATAATCCATTTCTTTTAACCAATGCAGTCTGTGAGTCGCAAAGAAGACCAGTTTATTTTGCATTAATGGCATCATCCGCTTCTTTAAGTCAATTTCTGTTTCGATATCTAAGTGAGCAGTCGGCTCATCGAAGATCATAATTTTTCGCTTAGGATCCAAAAATGCTCTCGCTAAGGCAATTCTTTGTGACTGACCTCCAGACAAGACACGCTTACCGCGGCCAATCACCGTATCAAGTCCGTTAGGCAAATCATTTAACAAGGCATCCAGACCCATGATATGAATCGCCTGCTTAATTTCATCATCACTTGCCTGCGGATTATAAAAAGCAATATTTTCACGCAAGCTCTTAGTAAAAACGTATGGCTCCTGCGGAATATAGGTCATTTGACGCTGCCAAGCAGGAATATTCATGGTCGTAGTTTCTTGCCCCTGTAGTTCAATTTGCGCTTGATCCGGAGTCAAAAAGCCGCTGAGCAGGTTAATTAAACTAGTTTTACCAGATCCGCTCATTCCGATAATGCCAATTTTCTTGAATCCTTGGACTTGTAATGAAACCGGTCCAATTTCGGTTTCCTTTTGATAAGTAAACTTCAAGTTCTTGATCTTCAATTGATCTTGAGCTGACCAAGTTTTTAAAGGTAAATCATTAGTTTTTTCCTCTGGCAGATTAATCAATTCGTTGATCCGCTTAAAGGCATTTTTACCATTCAAGGTTGCATGGAAATCCCCCGCAAAATCTCGAATTGGCAAAAAATAATCTGGCGCCAGAATCAGAATTCCTAAAGCAGGAAAAAGTGCAATTTTACCATTCATCAAGTCAAAACCAAGAAAAACAGCAATGATTGCAATAGACAAGGTAGTGAAAAAGTCTAAGGCAAAAGTTGAAAGCATTGCTACTTTTAGCACCGCCATCGTCTTTTTTCTAAAACCCTCACTCAAGTTAAAAATTGACTTGGAATATCTTTTACTCAGGCCTAAATACTTCAGCGTATCAATTCCCCTTAAAGAATCAATAAAGTTATTAGATAAAACCTGAAAGTTACCAAATTGTTTAATTGCTCGATCCTGTGCAGCATGACCTAGGATAATCATGAATAAGACAATTAAAGGATACATGACTAGCAGAATCACAGCTGATGTCCAGCTTAAAAACAGCATGCCGACAAAGATTAAAACTGGCACAATCATCATTGTTAAAACTTTGCTGTAGATTAACTTGATGTATTGCCTGACCTCATCAACACCATCTAGGGACATAGTAATCAAACTACCGGTTCCTTGTTTTTGTACTAAAGCCTGTCCATCACGAAAGACTTTATTTAAGAGCTGCTGTCTTAATTCTTCTGCAACCCGACCGGAATATTTTTCTAACATTGAATCTCTCAGTGTGCTGATCAATTGTCTGGCGATAAAGCAAGCTGCAAAAGTAATTAGTAGTAGCCAATCGAGAGGTTGACCTGCCCACAATTTGCTTAAGACTGACGCTAGTGCCAAGGCTTGTCCTACTATAAAAAAAGCTTGCAGAATCTCAAGCCCTGCAAGTTTTTTTAAGATTGAACCAGCGCCATCAATTTTAAATAGCTGTTTATCAATCATTATTTAACCTCTCCGATTCTTGGCATTGAAATCCGCTTGCGGAAAATCCAATATGCCCAGATGGTGTAAGCCAAGACACATGGTACCAAGATGCAAGTAGCAACAGTCATAACAATCAAAGTGTAGTTAGATGATGATGCACTATGAATAAGCAAATCATACTTGCTACTGATTGATGAAATCATTACTCTTGGGAATAAGCCACAGAAGATTAATGCAACCAATGAGATCAGAGTTAATCCACTGCAAGCTAAAGCCATTCCTTGCTTATTGATAAAGGTAGCTACATGTGCTGCCACAGAGAAGCCGACAATTAATACTAAACATATTAAAGTTGCAATTGGATGTACTCTCATGAAGTCGGTTTGGAAAATCAATAATAAAGCAAAGACCACTTCACCGACGTAGAGTACCCAGTATAAAGCTTGTGCATAGTTTTGTGCTCTATCTGAAATAACGCCCTTAGTTTTAATAGTAATATAGTTTAAGCCGTGTAAATAGCAAAGAAGTGTTAAAGCAATACCACCAACGATTGAGAACCAGTTAAAGTAGTCAAAGAAGCTAGCTGAAATATTGCCTTTAGCATCGATTGGCATCCCTTTAATCATTGAGATAAACATTACCCCAAAGAGAAAGGTGGCTATTACGCTACCGATCGCCATTGCATTATCCCAAATATTCTTTTGATATGGAGCACATTTTGCTCTAAATTCAAATGACACACCACGAATAATTAAGCCAACTAAGATCAATAATAAAATTAAATAGTAACCTGAGAATAAGGTTGCATACCAGTATGGGAATGATGCAAACATTGCACCACCAGCAGTAATCAACCAAACTTCATTACCATCCCAAACTGGTCCAATTGTGCTAACAATTTGATCTCTTTCAGATTCATTATGAGCTAATGTCTTCACAGCCATTCCTACCCCGAAGTCAAATCCATCGAGGAAGAAGAAGCCTGAGAACAATACTCCAATTAAAATGAACCAAAGTATTTGTAAAAATGACATTTTAGATGGCCCCCTTTGAGAACGGATCAACTACTTTGCTTGCTTCTTGAGCCTTATCATATTCATCTGGATCGTTGTGCAAGAAGCGAACAACCAATGCAATCATGATAATTGCCAAAACAGTAAACAAGCAGAAGTAAACAATATTTGAAGTCAAAAGTGAAGCCACTGAAACATTCGGTGAAACACTTTGATCAATAGTGAATAGACCATAAACTGTCCATGGTGCACGGCCTAGTTCAGTGATTAACCAACCAGCAGTATTGACCAGGAATGGTGAGAATGTAAGAAGTGCGAAGATCCATAATAGCCAACGATGGTTATAAAGGGTTTCTTTATTCTTACGAGTCATGATTAAACCAACAATTGCCATCAAGAATAATAATGCAGCAAAACCACACATTACTCTGAAGGACCAGAATAAAGTATTAACTGGTACATAGTAGTCCATCTTGCGACCATCAATATGTGTACCATACTTCTTTTCAAGTTCTTTGTTAATTTCTTCCATACCTTTTACAGAACCAGTAGTCTTGTGGTAAGAAAGAATACTTAACATGTCTGGAATATCAATTCCCTTAACTTCATGGGTCTTTGGATTAGCAATTGCAACTACCGTCCATGGAGCCTTTTCTCCAGTTGTCTTATAAACAGCTTCAGTTGCGGCGAACTTCATTGGTTGATCATGCAAAGTATATTGCATTTGCATATCACCCACAGCAATTTCACCAGCTGAGAAAATTAACATTAAGATTAAGCCTAAACGCATTGTCTTACGATAGATCTTCTTGTTAATGTCTGAAAGGTTACGTTTCTTCAATAGTTGGAAAGCAGCTAACCCAGTCAAAATTGTAGTACCAGTTAAAAGTGCACCAACAATTACGTGACCATATTCATACATTAATTGTGGATTCTTAAGAAGTGCTCCAAAGTCAGCCATTTCGGCACGACCGTTGCGTAAAGCAAAGCCGACGGGATGCTGCATGAAGGAGTTTGCTGTTAAAATCCATAATGCAGAAGTCATTGTCCCAAAGACGATCATCCATCCAAAGAATAAGTGTAATTTCTTCCCCACTTTATCCCAAGTAAACATCCACAAACCAATAAAGGTAGATTCAATAAAGAATGACAACAATGCTTCAAAAGCAAGTGGAGCACCAAAGATGTCCCCCATGAATCTAGAATAATCGGACCAATTCATACCAAATTGGAATTCTTGAATGATACCGGTTACAACACCAACGGCAAAACTCAATAAAAAGATATTAGCCCAAAACTTGGTCATCTTTTTATATTCAGGCTTGCCTGTATGAACATACATTGATTCCATAATTGCGACAACGAATATCGTACCAATTGAAAATGGCACGAAGAAAAAGTGAAAGATCGTCGTCATAGCAAATTGGAATCTTGCTAAACTAGTAATATCCATTTTTACGCCCCCATATTCTGACTTGCATTACTAGTCTCTATCATTAATAATAACAAATATTATTTTATCCAATTTAAGTTTACTGCTACTTAAATTTACTTGCAAGGAGGCAAGTAATGCGCTTTCAATAGTGTTATCTTATTTTTAAGTCACTTTCCATTTATAATTATAGCATTGTCAAATATAGATTTAATTATTCCAAAAAAAGAGTACTAAAAAAGGACCAAAATGGTCCTCTTTTTCTTCATTTTTCTACGATTTTATTATTTTTATCATAAAAATATTTTGATTTTTTTTAAATTTATTTATTAGTTATTTTATGTCTATTACACTTTTAGCTGATTGGTAAGGCTCTGTGTAGTTTTCATCTTTATATTCAACTCTTCCAAATTCGGGGAAATAAGACTCAAATATAATAAACTTGAAGCAAAGATTTCTGCAAATAGTGAATTAATAGCACCATAGCGCAATAACTTCTCATTTGATGGCAATGTAATTACTGTATCAGCCATATTCTTTAGTGGTGAATCTTGTATACGAGTCACTGCAACTATCTTGGCATTATTTTTTTGCGCCTGCTTTGCCATTAGCAATGGTTCTTGAGTTAATCCACTGTAGGAAAAAACGATTAGTATATCTTCTTTATTAATATTTGCTACTTGTTCTAAAGCAATATGTGAACTTTGAACGAAATTAACATTCTTTCCGCTACGAATTAATTTATAAAACAAATCTTGAGCAGCAAGACCAGATGCTCCTTCTCCTGCAACATATATCTGTTGTGCTGATCGCATTAAATCTACTGCAGCATCTAAAGATTTATGATCTATTGTTTTACCAATGTCTGCAATATTTTTTCCTAAGCTAAGTTGCAATTTATAAAGCACGCTTGTTGGTTCATCATTTGTATTGATAATCGTATCTACCATAGCATCTTGTTTATTAGGCATTTCTTGCGCACAAGCTATTTGAAAATCCTTAAAACCTTTAAAGCCCAAATTTCTGCAAAAGCGAACGACTGATGCACCACTTGTTTGGGTAATGGTACCTAATTCCTGTAAATTTTTATTTAGAAAAATTCTTGGTTCTTTAAAATAAACATCTGCAATTAACTTAGAAGTCTTATTCAAATTAGGATATACATCTGAAATCTTATTTGCCAAATTAAGCATAATATCACCTTTCTTCTATGTCAGCCTTCTAAAAATAATTTTCGTACTCGAATCAATAAAATCAAGCAACTTCACATACTCAGGTGAAATAAAACCAATCACATTACTACGTGCTTCAAAAGGTAAATTTGACTTAATCAGACTAACTTCACCACTATATCTTTGAGCTAATTTGTTTTGCATTGTAATAGTGCCCCTATGCCTATTTAAAGTATTACAAATTGGAATATCAGGTTTTCTAGGCAAACTTAAGCGAATCAGCTTTTCTGGCATGTCCTTTCTTACTTCAATCACTTGATCATACAGCTGTTGATATTGTGGCAATAGCGAACATTCTATGTTTAAAATATTATCTTTTTGATAATCTACAATATACTGAAGATTTTTGATTGACGCCTTGCTATCGCCAATAAACACATCATCCACATTTGCTTCATGAATTAATTCAACAGCTGCAACGTAAGGCGAAACTCCACGATGCTTTTCTACAGTTGGCAAGCCTTCATATAGTGGGAAACGTTTAAGTGCATCCCCAGGAACAAAAGCTTGAGTTCTTAAGCCATAGTCCTTTAACATCCAATTCTTACGTTTAAAATCTGTCCATCCCATACCTGTATCTGTATGCGGATAAAAATTATATGTTAAAGCTAATTTACCAAAATCAACCCCTGCATTTCTGGCACGATCTAAATAGTCCAGTGACACAACACTTGCATTTAATAAAATAAAGAAATTTCTTTGTAGCTTTTTGATTAAATCAAAGTCATCAAAACCATAATCTAATCTTAAGGCCTTGAATCCCTTATCTTTTAAGGCTTCAAAATCACCTCCTTTAATTCCTAGCTTTTCCAATGTAGCCGGAGAAACATCAGGAATTACTTCAAGTCCCAATTCATCGCACAATTCAAAAAATCCCGGTAATTTTTGATCCAGATCTGAATAATCTTCCTCTGGAATTTGAAGTGACGTAAAAATATATTTTGCTCCAGCTTGAGCTGCTTTTTTCAAATAATTTTCATCATAATCTTGAAAATATACAGATATTCCTAGCATAACATTTCCTTTCTTATAAAATAAAAGCCATTCATAGTGAATGACTTTTATTTTTAGAATCAATTATTTTCTTTCAAAACACTGCTTACATTATTTTCATGTTCTTTAAGTAATAACTCTGCCTTTTCCTTAGCTAAACCTGTTTTAGCCATTACAATTGCTAAACCAACATCTTTATCAGCATCCCTTAAAATTTTTGCTGCTTTTTCTAAGGAAACATTTGTAGTAGTTTGAATGATTCTTTCAGCACGTTCAACTAACTTTTCATTCGTTGGCAAAACATCAATCATCACATTTTGATATACCTTACCCTGGCGAATCATAATCCCTGTTGAAATCATATTCAAAATCATCTTTTGTGCAGTGCCAGCCTTCATTCTAGTAGAACCTGTAATTACTTCTGCACCAGTAACAGCTTCAATTGCAATATTTGCATGTTGACCTATCAAACTGTGTTTAACACAAGCAATCGCAATAGTAGCCGCACCAACTTTTTGAGCATAATCCAGCCCACCAATCACATAAGGAGTCCTACCACTAGCTGCTAAGCCTATCACTACATCTTTTTCTGATAAATCAAGCTTTTTAAGGTCTTCAGCTGCTAATTTAGGATCATCTTCTGCTCCTTCGACAGCCACATACATTGCACCTTTACCGCCAGCAATTAAACCTATTGCACGTTCTGGTTTAATTCCATAGGTTGGGACAAGCTCCGCCGCATCTAAAACACCTAATCTTCCACTAGTTCCTGCACCAATATAGATCAATCTGCCGCCTTGTTGGTAACGTGCGGAGCCAATATCAATCGCTTGAGCAATTTCTTCATCTTGAGTTCCTACTGCTTCTGCAACTTTTTTATCCTCTTCATTGATTGTCTTTACCATATCTAATGTAGACATAGAATCAATATGCATAGTATTTTTATTTCGTTGCTCAGTAGTCAAATTTTCAAGTGACATTTATATCATTTTCTTTCTAAAAATTATTTTGTCATTGCCTTAAAGACAACTTGACCTGCCTTAACTGGTGAATCTTCTACTTTTGATACCTGATCAATATGATCCATATTAGCAATAATAGTTAAAACCACTGGGTCTTTTCCTGCCTTTTTAATTGCAGCGATATCCATTGTACCTATTTTTTCACCAGCATTAACTAGATCACCTGGTTTAACGTCAATTTCAAATGGAGCACCCTTTAATTCAACTGTATCTAATCCTAAATGCATTAAAACATCTAAGTTCCCTTTACTAGTTTTCAATGTAATTGCATGTTTAGTATTCATTACTGTATCAATTTTACCGTCTACTGGCGCAACCACTGTACCATTTGAAGGATCAATAGCAAAACCATCACCTAGCATCTTTTGTGAAAAAACGTCATCCTTTACTTCTTCAATTTTTTCTAAGTCACCTGAAACAGGAGCTTCAAAAGAAATTTCAACCTTTTCACTAGGCATATTCAAATTATCAGCATGCTTTTCAGCAGCTCTTCTTTCGGAAACTTCAGGAGTAGGATTTTCAACTTTGCCTTTAATAGCATCTTTAGGAACACCCCAGAAATAAGTTGCAACAAATCCACCAGCATATGCGGATAAAAGCCCAATACAGTATGCCCACCACATATTGTTAGCAATTAATGGAATTAAAGCAACACCTGAAGGACCGATAGCAATTGAACCAACGTGACCAAATGCGGCAACAACGGCACCACCAATACCACCACCAACACAGGCAGTAATAAATGGTCTACCTAAAGGAAGAGTAACACCATAAATTAATGGTTCACCAACTCCCAAAATACCTACAGGTAACGCACCTTTAATCAATCTTACTAAATCCTTGTTTTTACGACATTTAGCCCAAAGGGCAATTGCAGCACCAACTTGACCAGCACCAGCCATTGCCAGAATAGGAAGTAATGGTGTATAACCCATTTTTTGAATCATTGATAAATGGATCGGTGTAAGGATTTGGTGTAATCCGAGCATAACCATTGGTAAGAAGAACAACCCAAGGATGAATCCAGCAACAGGACCACCAACATCGAGCACCCAATTAATACCACCTACTAATGAATTAGAAATCCAACCAGCAATCGGCATAATTGCAAATACTGTGAATAGTCCCATAATCAGGACAGTAAAGAACGGCGTAAATATAATATCCACGGAATCTGGAATATGTTTATGGAACCATTTTTCTACATAAGACAAAAGCCATACAGCAAGTAAAACACCAATAATACCACCTTGGCCTGCTGCTAGCGGCTTACCATCTAATACATTTGGAATAGTAACCGGTGCAGCAATCCCAGGAAGCAAAACGACACCGCCGATGATACCACCTAGAGCAGGAGTAGCTCCAAATTCTTTAGCAGTATTAATACCTACATAAATGTTCAAATATGCAAACAATGCACTAGCAATCATACTGAGAATAGTAACGCCTAAGTTCCAGCTACCAGGCAACATCTTAGCCGTCAACATATTTCGAAGGATACCAGCAACACCTGAAATTAAACCAGCACCAATAAATGCAGGAATAAGTGGAATGAAGATAGCGGAAATATGGCCTAAAGCTTTACGCCACCATGTTTGTTTCAACTGTGCCTTATGTTGAGCATGTACTTCTGCAGCTTTTGCTTGAACTTCAGACTTTTCGCTCTGGTAAGTGCTGGTTGGGAATTCTTCGTTTTCTTTCACTCCCACTTGGCTAACCATATCTTGTGCAACTTTAGCATTAACCCCAGAACCTAGAACAATTTCCAACGTGTCCGCATTTACTACGCCTAAAACTCCGTCAATATCTTTCAAGCCTTGAATATCTACTTTAGAGTTATCCCGGATCTTAATTCTTAGGCGTGTCATGCAATGATACATTGACTTAACATTATTAGGTCCACCGATATTTGCATAAATCTCGCGTCCTAATTCTGAATATTTATCAGCCATCGTCTTACCCTCCTTATAGAAAATAGTTGATTTATCAGCTTACATCTTTTTATGCGTAAGCCCTTACATGTCTTATGATATTACATTTGAAATAATAATTCAATATTAATCATAAAATATTATTTTTGGCTTTTTTATAAATTAAAAATTCATATTTTCTTTTAAAATTTATCAAATAATAAATTTTTTGGTAGCAAAAAAGCCACATGCTCTACTTTGCATGTGGCTCATTAACCTAATTTTTCTTCAATTTTCGATCTCGATACAGTTGATTCAACACAATTGAGACTACAATGACAATCATCGAAACAACGTAAACGGCTTTTAAACCGCCTAACAGGACCTGCCGCAGTTGCGGCACTACATTAGCAGCCAAACTTTTAGCGTTTTCTGCCGAAACAATTTTATTCATCATTTCCTGATTCAACCCAGGTCTCTTATTTAATCCATGAGCGATCATCGTATTAAATGCGATGCCATAGAGTGAAACCATCATTGTCTGTCCCAGATACTTCATCAGCGTATTAAACGAAGTGGCAACACCTATGTCATCCTTCGGAACCAAAACCTGCGATCTCACCTGTGAAGCTGTCGTAATCGCACCAAAGGCGGTCCCATTAAAGGCAGCAATAACACAGAAGACCCAGAATGATGTGTAAATCGGCACTAAAATCAAAACCAAATCGGCCACAACTAAAACCAATAACATATAATCATATGTCTTTTTAATCCCCCAGCGGCCGAGCATTCCACCAATCAAGAATGAACCCACAATCCACATTAATGAACTAGGCGTTACAGCAAAACCGGCTAGAGATGGATTAGTACCATTAATACCTTGCATCCAGGTAGGAATGTAAAATTCAAAGCCGATTACTACGCCAGAAATCAATAACGTAATCAGGTTAATTGCAAGGAACTCCTTATCTTTTAACATAGTGAGTGGCATTATTGGATCAACTGCGCGCTTTTCTGCTCTAAAGAACATAATTATACTAATTACCACTAAAACGGCTAGAGCGGCCATTATGGCGATATTAGTGTTTGAACCTAAATCTTGTAAGAAAAACATCAAAGCTAGCAATAAAATTACTAACCAAATGGTTCCCTGCAAATCTAACTTAGACTTAGAGCTATGTTTAGGCTCTTGCAAACAAAAAATTACTAGCAAAAAGGCAATTATTCCAATTGGCACATTGATGTAGAAAACCCAGTGCCATGATAGATGCTGAACTATAAAGCCACCTAATAGCGGTGCAATAACTGATGCTACTCCCCAAAAACCAGAGTTAAGACCTAACATTTTCGCTCTTTTTTGCAGAGCATATAAATCCGCAATAATGGTGATGGCAACTGGCTGAACCGCGCCAGAACCTAATCCCTGAATTACTCTGAATAAGATAAGCTCCACCATATTTTGTGCAAGTCCACACAGCGATGAGCCTATGACAAACAACGCAATTCCAAACAAAAAAACTGGCTTCCGCCCAATGCTATCCGCCAGTTTTCCATATAAAGGAGTTGAAACGGCCGTCATTAGCAAGAAAATTGATATAACCCAATTCATAATCTCGAGCCCATCTAGGTCAGAAACTATGGTTGGCATTGCAGTAGAAACAATTGTCCCTTCAATGGCAGTCATAAAAGTTGTCATAAAAATCGCAAGCGTGACTATAGGCACGTTTGTTTTTTTCATTCTTTTTTACTTCCTCTTTTTATTTATTGCTTATTTTTAATATAATCAAGCAAATCTTGTGTTTTATCAGTCTTTTCCCATGGCAAATCAACGTCTGTTCTACCAAAGTGACCGTATGCGGCCGTTTGTTCATAGATTGGACGACGAAGGTCAAGCATCTTAATGATACCGGCTGGACGAAGATCAAAAACATTGCGTACTGCTTCAGTTAACAAATCATCGTCAACCTTACCAGTACCCGCAGTATCAATCATAATTGAAACTGGGTGAGCTACACCAATTGCATAAGCCAATTGAACTTCACAGCGATAAGCAAGGCCGGCAGCCACAATATTTTTAGCGACATAACGAGCTGCATAACTAGCTGAACGGTCAACCTTTGTTGGATCCTTACCTGAAAATGCACCACCGCCGTGGCGAGCGTAACCACCATAGGTATCAACGATAATCTTACGACCAGTTAAACCAGAATCGCCCTTTGGACCTCCAATAACAAAACGCCCTGACGGATTAATCAAAAACTTAGTCTTTTCATCTAGGTACTTGGCCGGAATAACTTCCTTAATGACTAAATCAATCATTGCCCGATGGATTTCTTCATTAGAAACTTCTGCATCAGTTTGAGTAGAGATAACAACAGTATCCACTCTTAATGGCTTATTGTTTCCATCATATTCAACAGTGACTTGAGCCTTAGCATCCGGACGAAGCCAATCTAAAGTATGGTCTTTTCTCAAAGCAGCAACACGTCTCATTAAACGATGAGCAAGCGAAATTGGTAATGGCATGAGTTCAGGTGTCTCTTTAATCGCAAAGCCAAACATCAAACCTTGGTCACCAGCACCAATTTGATCCAATTCATCGTTATCAGACTTGTTTTCTCTAGTTTCAAGTGAGTGATCAACCCCACCAGCAATATCAGGTGATTGCTCATCGATGTCAACCATCACAGCACAGTTATTGCCATCAAAACCCAATTCTGGACGATCATAGCCGATCTTCAAAATAGTCTTCCGCACTACATCTTGAATATCAACATAAGCGTTGGTAGAAATTTCACCAAAGACAAAAACCATCCCAGTAGTTACGATCGTTTCACAAGCTACGTGTGAATTAGGATCCTTCTTTAACATCGCATCTAAAATTGCATCAGAAATCTGATCAGCAACTTTATCCGGATGTCCTTCAGAAACTGATTCTGAAGTAAACAAACGTCTTTCCATATTAGTCCCCCTATATAGACATTAGCTATTCGGTTACAAGGCATCTTCACTAATCATAGTGAATCCTCTCAGGACTTGAACCGATAAAATAATAATTTTGCTTGTTCGTTCTTTTTGCATAAAAAAAGACTACCGCGGCGGCGGTAGTCCCGAACAATGGAGGATACAGGGCTCGAACCTGTGACCTCCTGCTTGTAAGGCAGATGCTCTCCCAGCTGAGCTAATCCTCCATTAGTGACCCGTACGGGATTTGAACCCATGTTACGGCCGTGAAAGGGCCGTGTCTTAACCACTTGACCAACGGGTCATATCTCTTAATCAAGAGCACTTTATTATAATAACTAATCATGTTTTAAAAGTCAAGAACTTTTTTTATTTATTTTTATTAGTTATTACCACCGTGATCTCTCAATCACAACGTTTATTATATTACCTGATAGTCCCTAATTATGCAATAGTTATTTTAAAAAAATTTCAAATAATTTTTGATAATTCGCTTTCATCCAGTAATAATAACTAATTCCATTAGGCATTGTTTCCCTTACATCGAGAACTGGAATATTATGTTGCTCTGCTAGTTTAACCATGCCACTAACTGTACTACTTGATGCTTGAATATTATTAACAAAGAAAGCAATTTTTTTAGCTTTAATTTTGACTTGCATTTCATGAATAACTTGCGCACTCGGATCCGTTTCATTTTCTACAGCTTCTTCAAATGCCTGATTGCCAATCTTAAAATGACACCGTTCTAGTGCATAATCAAACACGGGCTCACTAACATAAACCGGTTTATCCTCACGCCCATTAATTTTAGCAGCAATTTTCTTTATACTATCAATCTTTTGCAAATAGCTTGCAGCATTAGACTTAAAATATGCTGCATGTTTTGGATCAATTTCACTTGCTGTTTTAACTAGATAATCAACATACTTTTTAGGCATGTTTAAGCTATACCAAATATGAGGATTATCCCCCTGTTTTAATCCCATCAATTGATTACCAACTTTAACCACATGAATATCATTAGCATTGGCTAAATTAGTCATCCAGTCATCATATCCTAGACCGTTGGCAATAACAATATTAGCATTAGCTACTTCTTTGGCAGAGCCAGTCGTAGGCTCAAAATCATGTGGATCTGTATCGCCGTTTTTTATAATAGCTTGTACATGACCATGTTTACCAACTATATTTTTAGCAATATCTGCATAAATATTAGTAGAAGTTACAATATTAACTCTATGCTTAGCAGTATTCTCTTCTCCCTTTGTCGAACAAGCGGAAAATGTTATAGCTAATAGAGATATTAAAAATAGAAATGGAATTAGTTTTCGTAGCTTCACGATATTTCCTCCCTTTCTCCATTATATATGAAAAATTAGGTAGAAAAAAAGGAACTATGTTAACATAGTTCCAATTCATATATATTTACGGAATGTGAGGGATTTGAACCCTCGATACAGGTATAAGCCCGTATACATGATTTCCAATCATGCTCCTTAAGCCGCTCGGACAACATTCCATACAAAGTACTCCGGCTGTCAGACTCGAACTGACGACATCTTGATTAACAGTCAAGCGCTCTACCAACTGAGCTAAGCCGGAATATTAAAAAAGAGCACGGCAGCTTCCTTTCCTCGCAGGCAGTTGCCCACCAACTACTTTCGGCGT
>NZ_PCYY01000021.1:0-38253 GCF_002553955.1 Lactobacillus sp. UMNPBX12 | reverse complement strand
AGCAGGTCATTGACAGCCTGTTGGAGCTTTTGTCTAAATAAATCATTAATTTTATCCTGATTGAATAGAGCATTAGTCATATCTTTGGTAAAATCACTCATGAAGGAATCTCTTTTCTAGTATGTTTTTCGTTCAAATCAATCATACGGGAAAAGGATTCCTTTTTCTAATATTCAGGGAAATAAAATTAAGGAAATATTCATCCTTACACAAACTATTTTACGGTCTCATAGCACCTGTTTTATTCTTTTACAATAGATATATTAAGTAACTCTATTTATTCCATAAAAACTTAATTAATGCTTGATCAACTTGAGCATTTTCATGCAGTTTTGAATGTTGTGCATTTTTACCATTTATCTTTAAAACTCTATAAGAACTATTACCTCCACTAACTAGGTATTGGAGTGACAAAGTCGAGATATTATCGACTCTTCCATCCGTCTTATCACCAACATCACCCACAATATTTAGAACCTTTACATGATTTTTCAGATAAAGCTCTCTTACACCTGTCATTTGCTTATAAGTTGAATTCATCTTATTAGGCTTTCCCATACTATTCAATTTCATCCCGTTAGGTTGCTTAATTGAATTAGGAATTCCATCAAAAGTTAAACCACCAATAGGAATTGCTCCTTTTTCTACCAAATCATTATCTGGAATACCAACTTCCATGCCTGGTGCATGTTCTAATTGCAAAAAATGTGGCTGGCCTTCACCTTGCAAACCTGCATCATAACGGTAAACATCATTTCCAGCTTCTTTTATTCCTTTTTCAAAATTATCTGCTAATTTTTGAGAGGCGCCATCATAGTGCGGACTTCCTATTAAAATTACTACTCGTGCCATAAGTCACTCTTCTTTCAATATTTCTAACTTCAATTTTCATAAATGATTATATTGAGTTAATTAATACCTGAAAATTCACATTTTTTAATGCTAGGATAAATTTAATTTATAGTACAGAGATGTAGTTATGATTGAAAATTGCTTACTTGAAGAATTAGTTGCATATGCTAAATATGGTACCATCGCTAAAACCGCAGAATTTCTTGGCTTGACTCAGCCTGCTGTGACACATTCTATGAAAAAACTCGAAGAAGAATTAGGCGTGAAGCTTTTTATTCGTAAACCTAATAAACTTTATTTAAGCGAAACCGGGAAATATACAGCACTTGAAGCCAAGAAATTAATCAACGATAATTTAGACTTCACTAAAAAAGTTAAACAGTTTGATAAAGACCAGACTACCCTAGTCGTCGGCTTCAATGCTCCAGGACCAGGAATTGTCCTCCGATCTCTACATGATAAAAATATCCAGATTAAGAATAATTTAGTTGAAAATAATTTTGAAAAGCTACTAAGTGAACATCAACTAACTTGCATTTTAATAAACTTTCCAATTGAAGACCGTGATATTACCTCAACTTATCTAGGCACAGAATCAATGTCGGTTAATCTTCAATCTGAATGCAAATTAAATAAAAATAAGGAATTATCCTTCAAGAAGCTTAAAGGTAAAACTATTTTAAGCCCTTCTCCAATTGGCTTTTGGACTAAGATCTATCATGATGAAATCTCAGATAGCAAGATCATTTTTCAAAATGAATCAACTGAATATAGCGAAATTTTACAATATTCAGTGCTTCCTTTCTTTACCACTAACTTAACTAGCTTAGATTCTCAATGGGGCCAGAATTTACCTAATAATCGAACTGCTCGTCCTTTATCAGATAAAGTAGCCCATCAAAAATTTTATGCTGTCTATTTAAAGCAAAATAAAAATCGTGTCATGCCTTTAATTGAAAAGTTGCAAGATCAATGGAGCAAATATGATTAGAAGTAAGAAAAACTAGTGCATTAATTTAACATGCACTAGTTTTTTGGTGTATAGAACCTAATCATCTTAACCGATTATTCTAATAAATTTACCGATAACTACAAAATCCTGCTATTTTCATGTTCATCAAATATAATCTATCTTGAAAGGAGTCAAAAATGAAATTCAAACTATTAATTAATCCTCACAAAAATGAAATAGTTCAAGCACAAGTTCATCAAAAAAGTATTTTTACTGATAATTTAGAAAAATTTGTTTTAACTAATGGCAACTCGAATTCAATCATTGGCTATGATGATAAGGATCATGTGATTTTACAGCTAGAAGACATTGTGATAATCACGATACTTGATAATAAAATTACTGCAATCTGCATAAACAACAAAAGGTATCATCTCCGCAAGCGTATTTATCAATTAACCAATGAATTACCAAATAATTTCTGGCGAATTAATAAGTCTTCAATCGTTAACAAAATATATATTGATCGCTTTGAAGAAACTAAGACTGCTGGTGTAAACATTGTTATGAAAAATGGACTTAGCGATTATGTTTCCAGACGCTGCTTTAGCAAAATTCGAAAGGAGCTGAAATAAAATGAAAGAATTTATCTCAAATTTTACCAAAAGAGGTCTAATTGCTGCTGGTTTTGGACCGTTTATTTTAACTATTTTCTATTATGCTTACTATTTAGCCATTCATTATAATCCAACTTCAGTTCTAGAAATCAACAAAAATATTCTTTCTAGTTTGCTTCTAGTATTCATTGCCGGAGGTATTAGTGCAATCTTTAAAGTAGAAAAGCTGTCACTTGGCATTGCTACTTTGATTAATGCAGTGGTAATTTACATAGATTATCTTTTCTTTTATCTGTTCAATGATTGGGTTGAAATGAGTTTTACGCCATTAATTGTTTTTACAATTTGTTACATAGTTGGTTACGTCATCATTTGGCTGTGCATTTACCATCAAGTTAAAGCTCAAATTCAAAAAGTAAATCAGAAACTATAGAAAAGATGCGAACTGTTCATCATTAGTAGTTCACATCTTTTTGTACGTTATTAAATTTCAGAATTAAAAAATTGTTGGTACTAATCCACCATCAAGCCTAAGTGCTTCACCTGAAAATGATGACGCATATGGACTAGCTACAAACGTTACAAAGCGACCAATTTCTTCTGGACGAATTAGTCTTTGAATTTGTGAAAGTGGGCGGTGATTCTTCATAAAGTCACTTTCCCATTCTTCTTTTGGCAGATTAGAATCTTTATACATGTCATTGATCATCGTTTCAACACCTTCAGTAAGAGTTGATCCTGGCATAATTGTATTCACAGTTACATGTGTCCCTGCAGTCAATTTAGACAAACTCTTGGCAATTGATAAGTTCATTGTCTTAGTTAAACTATATTGTGGCATTTCACCTGATGGCATAATGGCTTCTTCACTAGCAATGAAAATAATCCTGCCAAAGTCTTGATCAAGCATCTTTGGTAAATAAAACTTAGCTAAGGCATTACCTGAATACACATTTACATCAATAAATTTTTGCCAAGTAGCTTCATCAATATCAAAATAATTCATTGGTTTGAAAATACCCATGTTGTTGACCAAAATATCAATATCTGGGAATCTTTCAAATAACTCCTTGCGCTGCTTGGCATCTGAAAGATCATATGGCGCCGATTGTGGGTCGGTATCAGGATAATTTTCTTTAATTTCAGCAACTACTTTATCAACAGTTACTTTTTGACGACCATTAATAATGACATTCGTCCCTTCTTTAGCAAGTTCAATCGCAATAGCTTTACCAATACCTTTAGTAGAACCTGTAACTAAAGCTAGTTTCCCTTCAAGATTCATTTTCATAATTCGTTACCTCAACATAATTAATTTCTTTCTAGCTATTATATTAACTTCTAAAAAGTAAGTAAAGCGTGACAGTTAAATAATTTTAATTGATTAACTTACGATAACTACAGGCTTTTAATCTGTTTTTGTTTGTAACCGCTTAAATTAATCATTGACATTTAGCTAGTTCAGTTTTACGATAAAGTTGAATTAAATAAATGTTCTTCGAGGCAAGGTGAAATTCCTGACCGGCGGTGAAGTCCGCAACCCGCGAAAGCGGTGGAATCCGATAATCGGTACCGATAGTATAGTCTAGATGATAGAAGAATGATAACCAATAAGTAACGCTTATTTGCATTTACTTTGATTATTTGACTTTGAATATTATTACTGAACCTCGAGAATACTCGAGGTTCTTTTTTGCTCTACGAGGAAGTGATTTTAATGGAAAAAGATACTTTTTATATGAATTTAGCTTTAGAAGAAGCTAAAAAAGGTCGCTATCAAACATGGAAAAATCCTATGGTTGGTGCCGTAATTGTTAAAAACGGTCAAGTCTTAGCTACTGGCTATCATCACCATTATGGACAAAATCATGCAGAACGCGATGCCATTTCAAAATTAACCCCAGAACAATTATTTAATTCAACTCTCTATGTCACCCTTGAGCCATGCAACCATTATGGTAAACAGCCTCCCTGCTCAGATTTAATTATCAAAAGTGGGATTAAACGTGTTGTAGTTGGACAAATCGATCCACACAAACTGGTTACTGGAAAAGGAATTGCCCAACTACAAAAGAATGGGATTCAAGTAACTACTGGTGTTTTAGCTGATGACGCAAGTAAACTTAATAAATTCTACAGCTATTTTTACCAATATGGGTTTCCCTGGATCACAGTCAAAGAAGCAACTAGTTTAGATAATAAAGTTGCAATGCGCGGCCAGCGAACTCCAATCACTAATCAAGCAGTGTATCAGCAAGTTCATTCTGAACGTGCTGATTATCAAGCAATTATGATTGGTTCTTCGACTGCTATCATTGATGACCCTATTTTAAGAACTAATGTCAAAAGTGACTATCCGCCAATCCGTATTATCATTGATCGTCGCGGACGGCTGTTAAATCATTTACGACTTCGCTTATTAAGTGATACAAATCCCACTTGGATTTTCACTCAAAATAAGCAAATGTCTAAAAACAACTTTACTAATTCTAAAATCAAAATTATTCATTTAGCAACAAACAAGATCCAAGAAGTATTTGATTATTTGAGTACAAAAGAAATCCAGTCAGTTTATGTAGAAGGTGGCCCTACTTTGGAAAAAGCAATTATGAATGAAATTTTTGTTAATGAAGTAATTAAATATACGGCGCCGATCTTTCTTGGAGATGAAGGCGTAACAGGTTTAGTACCAAACGAAACTGTTCCTTTGACAAATGTTAAAAAAACAGCCTTTGGCAACAATGAACGAATTGCAGGTGAATTAAAACATGTTTAGTGGTCTAGTTCGCGGGGATGCTCATATTAAAAAAATTGATAAACACAAGCAAACAATTAAGCTAACCGTTTCGTGCCCTGCAGACTTTACTAATGAGCTAACGATCGGTGATTCAATTGCAATTAATGGGACTTGTTTGACGGTTGAAAGTTTTACTGAAACTAGTTTTGTTGTAACCATGATGCCTCAGACTTATAAGAAAACTGTTTTTAAGAATTTGCATAACGGTGATCAACTTAACGTTGAGCGTTCATTAGAAGTCGGTCAACGTTTAGAAGGTCATCTTGTTACGGGACATATCGATGATTTGGCAACAGTTACTAAAATAGCACAGAATGAAAATGCAATTGAAATTTGGTTTAAGTTCCCTGCCCGATTATCAACACAGATCGTACCTCAGGGTAGTATTGCTTTAAATGGCGTTTCATTAACAGTGATGGATGTTAAAGATAACAGTTTTTCGGTAGGTCTAATTCCACATACTCAAGACGAAACCAATTTAGCCAACTTACAGATAAATGATGAAGTAAATTTGGAAACCGACATTATCGGAAAATATGTTGCAAAAAATTTAGAAAAGAGAAATTAAAATGGATGTTAGAAAAATTCAAAATGCAATTCAATGGATGAAAAATGGTGGTTTAGTGATTGTTGCTGATGATGAAGATCGTGAATCTGAAGGTGATATGATCGGCTTAGGGTCTAAAGTTACTCCTGAAAATGTTAACTTTATGACCAAACATGCTCGTGGCTTACTTTGCACCCCTGTAAGCAAAACAATTGCCCAACGTTTAAATTTCTACCAAATGGAACAAAATAATACTGATCCATACGGTACAGCTTTTACAATCAGTGTTGATTACAAAACCACCACTACTGGTATTTCTGCTTATGATCGTGCGGCAACTATCAAGGCAATTGCTGATCCTACTTCCAAGCCAGAAGACTTCTTTAGACCAGGTCACTGTTTTCCATTAGTCGCTAAAGATGATCAAATCAAGAATCGTAATGGTCACACAGAAGCTTCTATTGCCTTAGCTCATCTTGCTGGCGAACCAGAAGTTGCATATATTTGTGAAGTTATGAAAGCTGATGGCCATATGGCTCGTCGTCCCCAACTGAAAGAAATTGCTAAAGAATATCACTTACCATTCTTGACAATTGCGGAATTACAAGAATATATTAATAGTCCAGTGAGTAAGCGCTCAGAATTTGTAAACCTTCCTACTAAATATGGCAATTTCAAAATTAAGGCTTTCGCCAATGAAAACTTAGCTATTATTAAAGGAAAGATTGATCCTAAAAAGCCAGTTTTAGTACGTCTTCATTCAGAATGCCTCACTGGTGATACGTTTGGCTCAATGCGCTGCGATTGCGGTGATCAATTACATACTGCCATGAAGCAAATTAATAAAAATGGTAGTGGCATAATTCTTTATTTACGACAAGAAGGACGCGGAATTGGATTAATTAACAAATTAAAAGCTTATGGTTTACAGGACCAAGGTTATGACACTTATGAAGCAAATGAAATTTTAGGTTTTAAGCCAGATGAACGAAATTATATTATTGCTGCCAAGATTTTAAAAGATCTAGGTATTAGTCATATCAATTTGCTTACTAATAATCCTGATAAAATTGATCAATTAGAAAATAACGGTATTACTATTGAAAAAAGAATTCCCCTGGAGATTCCTGCTAATGAGGTAAATCATGACTATTTAGAAACCAAACGAGATAAATTCCATCATTTATTAGGAGCATTATAGTAAGGAACATAGAAATGAATATTTACGAAGGAAATTTTAAAAACAATAATTATCATATCGCAATTGTTGCATCTAAGTTTAACGAAATTGTTACCCATCATTTAGTTGATGGTGCTATTGCTAGCTTAAAACAATTTGGAGTACTTGAAGATCAGATCGATATCTATTGGGTCCCAGGTGCTTTTGAAATTGGTTTTACTGCTAATAAGCTTCTCAATTCAAATAACTACGATGGTATTATGACTTTAGGCGCTGTCATTAAAGGTGAGACTGATCATTACAGCATGATTATTCAGAATGTTACAAACGCAATTATGCAGATGAATCTTAAAGCAGAAGTCCCAATAACTTTTGGTATTTTAACCACTGAGAATATTGATCAAGCCTTGCAACGATCCGGCTTAAAAGCTGGCAATGAAGGTTCCTCTACTGCTCAGAGTCTATTAGAAATGATTTCGCTAAATAAACAAATAAAGTAATAGAGTAGAGGGAGATTAATTCTCGCCCCTCTCATTGCACCGGACGTACGGTTCCGTATCCGGCGCTACGTTTGTAATCATCTACGAGATAAATAGTATTCTAGCGGATCGACCAAGCCTGGGCGATCCGCTTTGCTTATGCCCAATACTTTTGGGCTAAGCAAAAAGTTAACGACATGTCCGGTACTGCGTTTATACCAACCTAATCGCGTATTAGCTACTTTATGAATATCTTCGTCGCTAAAATTACACTTTAATGCCTTGTTAATCCGCATTAAATTAGTGTATATTCTTCTTGGCAGTTTCCAATTTTAAAGTAGTTAATCCAACCTCTGACCACTTGATTTACCTTAGTAAAGACTAACGATAGAGGTTGAGCAGCTGCTTTCCTGCGACAAAGAAGCTCTCTAATCTTGTTATAAAGCTTGGACTTACGGTCGTCTCCCAGCCTTGCTTGCCAGTGTTCGCCCGTTTCCCAGAAGGTAAAGCCTAGGAAATTGCTCTTCGTTGGTCTGACAACCTTTGTTTTGGTTGTGTTGACTTTCAGGAAAAGCTTTCTTTCCAGCCATGATGAAATTGATTTCATCACGCGATTAGCTGACTCTTCGCTTTTGACAAAGATATTGCAGTCATCGGCATAACGCACAAAGCGTAAACCTCTTTGTTCCAATTCTCTATCCATTTTATCCAAGTAAATATTGGACAGGATTGGCGAAAGTGGTCCGCCTTGAGGCACGCCAATCTTATTGGGCTTAACCAAACCATCTTCCATGATACCGGCTTTTAAGAATGACCGAATCAAATGAAGGGTGGTTTTGTTATTTACTCGTTCTCTAATTATTGAAATTAATTTATCATGATTGACCGTGTCAAAATATTTCTCAATATCTAAATCAATTACCCATTAATATCCATCATCAAGATATTCCAATACTTGTTCAATGGCATCATGCGCACTGCGATTTGGTCTAAAGCCATAGCTATGCTCGCTAAAGTGAGGATCATAGATCCTCATTAGTACTTGAGCGATTGCCTGTTGGACTTCGACCTGTATCGCAGCCTTATCCGCCATTTGGCCTAACCAGGTTTCTGTACGTAGGCTAGGAAAACTCGCTAGCCACTTCCTCCATCCATAACATCACTGTTACTAGCTTGTGGTTCACTACACTTGGCGACAACTACCCGTGATCCAAACTTTCATTGGATTAGATGAAATGTCATGCCCGACACACAAGTAAAAAGCCACCGAAGCACTAATAGGCTTGGTGACTCAAAGGTCTAATTATAAGTTTTTTCTACTAGTAGCTCATATGGCTTTAGCAAGTAGGTAGCTCCCGTTTCTTTGATAGGATAATTTTGCATAACAACTTTTTTGCGGGAAATATGATAATTAATTCTTCCTGAATTGTCAAATTAGGTGCAACAGTTAGGCTATGAAGAAATATATTGCTTGAAGAGTTCTTCTGCTGTCTGATATTGGAGGATTCGGCGATATTTGTGGTTAATGGCATTGGTTGCCTGTTGAACATAAGCTTTTGACTTGTCTTTCATGTGCTTGCCCGATAGTCAGGAATCTTGATAACTACTTCAAAGCGTGACCGCCATGGCTGTGATGACGCTTGTTCCTGCGTCTTTTGAGCTTCATAGGCGGATCATGTCCACCAAGCCCTGATCAATATAACGATAGACAGTAGGCGTGCTGGGACAAGGATAGCCTGGCATAGTACTTTTGAATTCACCAACGAACTTATCGATGCTGGTGGCATCAAGTTTAGCTTTAAAGCGTCTGGAGAGCATTCTCAAAAAGACAGCATAATGCTTCAATGGATTGCGCTGATAGCAGTTTTTGCGACGCTTCTCATAATAAATCTGTGCAGTATCGGCGTAATAGTGCTCATACAATAAATAGCTGCTGTCTCTTTGCAGGACGCTTCCGCGTTTGATTTCGCGACTGATTGTCGATTTATGACAGCCAACTTCTTGAGCGATGACAGTACGGGAAGTTATGCCAGAATCCAGCATTGCCTGAATCTGACCACGTTGTACGCTAGTTAATTGATGATAGTGTTTAGAAATGCTAGAATTTGAATTGGTCATGAAGATCTTCCTTTCTTGATTTTTCGTCACTTCAAGTTTAGGTCTTCATGGCCTTTTTGTTTAACACTTAGTGTTGCACTTCAATTTTAAACCCGGGACTCATATTTTTTTCACTGTTTTTATGTTTTTGTCTTGATCGAATAGAGCTTGAGCAATATTTTTGGTAAAATCATTCATGAAGGAGTTCCTCTTTCTGTATGTTGTTTTTTTGTTTAAACCAATCATACGAGAAAGGAGCTCCTTTTTCTAATGTTTAGGGAATAAAATTTAAGGAATCGTCCATCCTTACACAAACTATTTTACAGTCTCTAAAAACAGTATCTTTCAACTATAATTACTAAAAGATACTGTTTCTTTATAAAATCTTTCCTAATAAAAAACTATTCCATCATAGCGACCAATGTAATTAATGCTGCATCGTAATAATTCGTATCAGTCAAACGATTAGTAAAAACATACTGTTGTGAAACAAATAAATTATCAAATTTCGGTTTCTTTAATTGTTGCACTGCAAAAAAGATCGGAGCACTAATACTCGGTGAAGCATAATTGTTTAACGCTTTACCATTCAATTGATAGCCAGCAGTCACTTGTTTTTGCTTGCTGAAAAAGCGTAACATTTTAGTAACAATTTTCTTTGCTCGTGCATCTTTGCTAGTAGCTAAAAATAATGGTACGCGACAAGCATTGCCAGAATAATCACCATCATTTTTTCCAGCTACTTCATTGGCTTTAGCTGGTCTAACACCTTTTTTACTAATCCAAGCAAAATCTGGAACTAAGCCAGAAGAATGTTGCTTGCTCAATTGATATAGTTTTGTCAGCATTACCTTCTTGATCGTTAACCATTGAGAATTACCAGTCAACTGATAAAAATCATCAAAGTACGTCGGTAACACGTCAGAGGTTCGCATTAAGTAATAATACTTCGATTTCTTATTAGCCCAATCACCAACAGTCAGCGTCTGAGTAGTCGAATTATAATCATAACGTAAGATATCAGCTAATAATAGCTTAGCCTGCTGCAAGTACTTGGGTTCGTTCCAGAGTTTTCCCGCTTTAATCAAACTTTCTGCAATGTATAAATCGCCATCAGTTGCATTAGTAGAATAAACTTTTTTATCCACTTGCTTCCATGACATTAATTCAGTTTGTTGATCATCGATAGTCAACCGATTAGCCAGGTAAAACCGATATAACCGTTGAAAATCTTCTTTTTTAGCCCACCCCTTTTCACCAGCCATAGCAGAAATCAACATGCCATAGCCTTGACCTTCAGACAAGCTTGTGCGTGGTGCAGCTTTTATCCAAGTTTTTTCATCACTTTCTTCAACCACATAATCTTCTTTCCATTGACGGTACAAATTACGATGCAAGGTGCGGTTATTACTACCACGAACATAAAACATGATCGCGATAAAAAGCCCAATAGTCAGTAAGATCAAAATTGGGGTAATCCTGTTTTTGTTTTTTAACATCAATCTGTAAACCTCTTTGTTTTTACCCACTTCGTTGCTTCGCGATGGAAAAGTCTGTCAGCAATTGCTGACCAAACCGCATTAATCGATATAATGATAAACAGTTGTGAGTATGTAAAATATGATGCCACAGCAAGCCAAAGTTGTCTAGTTGTAACCTGACCAAATTGGGTACTGGCAGCCACACTGATTTGGAGTACATAGAGTAGAATCATCAACAACCAATTAAAAAGTAATACTTGACTGAGCAATAGATTCCCAGCAGTAAAAGTAAATGGCATCTCAACTGTTGGTACCCAAATTTTTATTACTGCAAAAATCAGATTAACAATGAAAAAGATATCTGATAAGACTACTGCTGCATTAAACCAGAAAAAGATACTGGACATATAAAAAGTTTCAAGTTTGACCCGCCAATTACTATGGTCAAATAAATGCCGAAAATTGTTAATTACTACTTCGTAATTACCTTTAGCCCACCGCAAGCGTTGATAATAATAGTCCTTTAGCTTCTCTGGTTCTTGTTGAAAGGCTTCAGAATTATGTGCTAGGGCAATTAATTTACCAGTGCCCAAAATCGTAAATGACAAATCAGTATCTTCAGTTAAAGCACCAGAACGAAAACCACCTAACTCTTTTAAAAAAGCCGTCTTAATCACAAAGTTAGTGCCCGGAATGCGCCCAATTTTGAATAATTGCCAAACTCCGCAGTGCTGAATTCGATGCGTTACCACAATTTCCAAGTTTATACAGCTAGTCAAAAAGTTTTGCTTTGCATTCCGCGTCTTATTCCGTCCAAAGCTAGCCACATAACGTTCTGGATCTTCCAATACCTTTTTGATCAAGAAATACAAGGCATTTTCTTCAGGCATCGCATCGGCATCATAAACGCATAAGTAGTCGCCGTGGATCATCTTAAGCGCATCGTTTAAGACACCAGATTTACCACCTTCACCAGTTCTTCTGATCACTTTAAACTGTCGTTTCTGATATTCAGTCCGATTGCCAATGGCTTCAGCCAATTCCGCTGTTCGATCAGTACAATTATCCGCAAAAATCAAAATTTCGACTTTATCTGCGGGGTAATTCAAATTCAAAATTGCTCTACTGGTCTTTTGAATAACAGCTTCTTCATTATGAGCCGGTACAACAATAGAAACGGTAGGATAATACTCAAGTGATGTAATTTTAGCAATTTCTTTACTGTGTTTTAACCAGAAAAGCACCCCTCCCCAAAGCGTAATTAATGAAAATAGAATCGATAACCAAATTGAAATCAAAGTCAATATCTGAAAGCCTTCAGTCATCCAATTCTCCTTTCTGACTCTTCATTAATGCCTGTTCGATATTGCCATAAATTTTATAAGCACAGAAAAAAATCACTAAAAATGCAATTGCAAAGATTACAGAAATAATCACGGACAAATAATAAAACCAGTTCATTTTGCTATCTTTCCTTTATGTATTCAGTCACAATTTCAGTTTCCAATTCACGACGCAAAAAACGAATTACAGCTATCAAATCAGGAAATCTATCACTATTATCGACATTAATATAGACACTCGCATGTTTTAGCGAAACAGGAATCGGCAACTCTAACTCGCTTAATTTTGTATCAACGATGTGATTGACCTTTTTTACTAATTCATTGGGGATTTCTGGCGAAATTATCAAAAAAGTCGCATCTCCCATAAAGTAAATAAACTCCCCCTTAAGTCGATTATTTTTCAAAACTTTAGTAATCTGCTTCAGGATCCGATCATGACTATTAGGATGAGCTTCCGCATACTGCTTATGTTGATCCCAACTCACAATTTGAACGTTGGACCATAAATCGAGTTCGGGATGCTGCTCAATTTTATGTAGTTCATTCTGATAAAATTTTTCCGCACTATCGAAAGTTCTTAGCTTTAACCTCCGGTCATAAAGCTAATTATAATACCGAATTTCGTCATTGCGATTGGTAAAAAAGCTCCAGCGAATGATGTGCTGTCTAATGACGGTAACTAGACTAGCCTCAATAGGATAAGCAATCAATAATAAAAATTTTTCCTTAACTGGCATTACTACATAGCCTAACAGTAAGAATCCTGCTCCAATCGTGGTAAGAATTAAAATCAGCCAAGTAACATCGACTCTTGAAAAGATTAAGCCGGTTAAAATCGCCAAAATCAAAATCATTACTAGGCCATTAAAGACATTAGCTGGGTATAATCTTGCTAGCCATAATAACAATATCGGGAAAGTAACGCTGGCAAGATAAGCTAAACCTGCTAATTTAAAATACTTTCTGGTCATTTTTATAACATCATCCTCAATTATGCTATTTATTTACAATTTTTCATTGTAATAATTTAGGCAAAGAAATGCAAGAATAGAAAAAAACTAGTAGATTTTCTCTACTAGCTTAAAACTTATTGTAAATATTTTGGTGAAATATAGCGCTTAATTAAATCATTGACAGCTTTGGAATTATCATGTTTTTTGATAATCGCAATAAAGTCTTTACCGGTTGCTTGTTTTAGATAATATGTATGGTAGTAATCTCTCATCGCCTGGTCGAATTTCTTTTCACCCATTAGATAACGTAACAGAGAATAAAAACTTTTTCCACCATTATAGGCAGTATCAGCTTCATCATATTTCTTAGGAATCTTGTTAATTGGAGATAAATCAAAGATAATATCTTCCGAAAATTCTGCCATTCCTTCGTCAAGCCAAGGTTCAGTATATTCATCATTACCCACGGTATTGAAGAACCATTGATGGGCTACTTCATGACTAACAATTTCAATGACGCTGTCATAATCTTCCTTAGAAGCTGCTTTTTTGCGAGCAAAAGTATCTTGAGCAATCATTACTAAGCCACTATATTCCATACCTCCAGTATCGCTACTAAATGGCGATTCGGTAAGATCTAATTCGAAATATGGATATGGCCCATATTTTTTAGTAAACAGCTTGATGCTATCCACTGCTGTCTGCTTTGCAAGTTGGTTATAAATCTTGGCACTTTTACCAGCATAATAATTATTATTGATCTTAATGCCATTTACCTTGGTAGAACTCACCTTGAACTTGTTAGAAGCCACAATTACAAAATCACGTATATCTTTAGCAACAACCGTAGTTTTACCATCTTTGGTATGACTTTCACCACTTGTTACGACTTTGTAAGATTTTGGAGCGTAGATCTCAGCTTGATAATCGCTGACTGCAAGATTACGGTTTTCCCCTTCATCATTATAGGGATGATAATTACATTTTCCGTTACGATAATCGCTTAGATATGGGAAACAAAAAGAAAGGTTGTAAATTTTGCCTCTTGTACTGAGACCTAAAAGTTAGACACTTTTAGGTCTCAGTTCAATCACTAGGTTTGGTTATATATTTTTCTATAAAAAGATTTATTTTTCAGTTATTGAATATTTAAATAATGTTTCGATAGTCTATTTACATGCTAAACGGTCATTATGATGCTTTGATTTAACCAATTCTTATGCTAATTATGATCAAAAAATTATTCATCATCAATGATCAAGACCAGATAGTGCAAAAAATTAATTCTAAGGTCAGAAAAGGCACTCATCATCTCAACGTTATCCTTCTACTAATTCTCTAACTATATTGTAGTTACTTGCATCATCTGAATCAGAAATATCTGCACTAGCTTTTCTCTCATTTTTATTTACTCTTTATTTTTTGCGCTTTCAATCTTATCTTTTAAATCCAAAGCTTTTTCATAAATAAAGAAACCAATTACACATGTCAATATATCACTAATTGCTTGAGACCAAACAATACCGTGATAGCCCAGCGTCATCTTCATCAATTCTAGAATCACAAAATAAATCACACCTTGTCTAGCGATTGCCATAATAAAGGCACCCCAAGCATTACCAACAGATTGGAAAACAGTTGTATAAACCAATACGATTCCTACTACAGGCGTAGTAACAATCGTAGCTAACAACATGTAACTACCGGCACTAACAATATCCGGCTGATTCATGAATAATGCTGTGACAGGACGGGCAAAAACAATTAATAATCCACCAACAATTACCGCATATACAACTTGAACTAAAATATCAAAGCGAAGAATATCTCTAAGCCGCCGCCAATTTTGAGCACCATAGTTGTAGCCTAATAAAGGTTGTGCACCAAAGGCAAAACCAACAATCACCAAAATCACAATTCCATATATTTTTTGTGTAATCCCCATTGCAGCGACCTTATCAGCACCATAAATTGCCAGTGACGAATTCAATAAAGCCATGCCAAAGCTTTGAGCAAAATTAGTAATTGATCCAGGAATACCGATTGCTACTACTTCCTTGATTGATTCAGCATTAATTTTAATTAACTTGGGATCTAGAGTAATGAATCTTGCTTTTTGCAGAATCATAATTACTAAAATCAAGTCAGTTACAACATAACCTAAAATATTGGCAATTCCTACTCCTGTAGCACCCCACTTTAAAACAAATAAAAAAATTGGATCTAAAATGATAGCTAAAATAGTTCCTGTCATTGTGGCAATCATCGCCTCAACTGCCAATCCCTCTGTTCGAATTAAGTTCTGTGGAATAAGGCTCAGAATAATAAAGACTGCTCCAATGGAAAGCACACGATAAAAATCAGCTGCATCGCTATAAGTTGCCACTTTTGCTCCTAATACGGTTAAAATAGGATGCTCAAAGATTAGCAAGATTACTGTCAAAAGCAGCCCAGTAATCGCTCCACCATACAGACAAAAACTACTGATTCTTTTGCTGAGCTCGTATTTTTTCTCACCAAATAAGCGAGAAATAACTGACGAACCACCTAAACCAAAAATGTCGGCAACAGCTATTAAAAAAGTAAAAAGTGGCGCACCGATCGTAATTCCTGCAACTAGATTAGTATCGCCTGTTTTGGCAACAAACATTGTATCTGCCAGATTATAAATCATGGTAGTGATCATACCCAAGACTACAGGTAACGATAATTTAAAATAAACTTGCTTAATTGGTGCCTTTGCAAATAATTCGTCCATTTGTTTGCCTCAAAAGAAAAAGCAACCTAAAAAATTATTTGGGAGTCATCCTCATGATTCTAGGTCACTTATGTTACTTGATATTCATGTATTATATGTTAATTTAAACAAATTCTTTGATTAGATGCAATGGCGTTTTTAATTCGGTAAGTGTCATTGTTTTTTGTTTATAGCCTCAGAGAAATCTCTATCTATGCTAAACTATTACCAAAATATTTGAGGGAAATTACTATGCAAATTAAAGAAATCAGTAAACTTAATCAACCAACTGAACAAAAACCTTTAACCATCTGGGAAAACAGTGTCCACGCCACACATAAATTTTTAAACAATGATGAAATCTTGCAAATACGCAACTATGTACCACAAGCATTTAAACAAGTGGAGCATTTATTAATAATTATCGATCATGAGCAAATTAAAGGTTTTATGGGAATCAATGACCAAAAAGTTGAAATGCTCTTCATTGATGCGCAAACACGCAGCAAGGGATATGGCAGCAAATTATTGAATTACGGTATTCAAGAGTTAAACATTGATGAATTAGCTGTCAATGAACAAAACCCACAAGCAGTTGGCTTCTATGAACATCTGGGATTCAAGGTAGTTAAACGCTCTGAAACGGATGATCAAGGTAATCCTTATCCAATTTTGAAAATGAAATTATTTAACTAAATATTTTTAAGTAATATTATTTGCCTAATAATATACTCTTCTATATTATAGAAGACGCTGCTGATACGGATGTATAACGGACTGATAATCCTTTCCGTAAATTACCTGTAAGTCAGATAAGGCGAACAGCAAGGATACCTGCTGTTTTCTGAATCTTGGAGATATTCTTATCAGAGATAGGTCCAAAAGACTTTCTGCCAGGCGATGGTAGTCAATGTATTTCAGCGTAAGGCTTTTTCTGAGCTGGCAAGCACAATAAGTTGATGTGAAAATCAGCTTGCATCAGGGTTTTTGACCTAATAATTAAGGCGGAAAACTTAATTGGAACCTCAATGTAATGACCAACAAGCTTGTTTGCTGTGACGTATGCGATCAAAAGCATGCTATAACAGGTCAGAAAAGAACGAGTAGCTTAATCGGCAAGATTAAATGATACTATTAGGTACAATATATAGAACGCACATCAAGTGAAAGTTTACGGTAAGCAATCCGTTTAGGACATTTGGTAGGTTCTTTGAACCCAACGCAAGAAAGAAGCAGAAATAGCTAATCTGTGGGCGGTCTTGTTATCCTATGGCTGAATAAAGAAAAGTATGAAAAGCATATTTTTCTAACGTTGGATGCAAAAATGATTAGTTGCTAATAACAACCAGTAGCATTAATTAAAAGGAGACCGGTTTGTCTATGAAGACAGCTGGTCTCTTTTTAATATTCTAATTATTTTACTGTATTATCACCTGACACTGTGTGCATCACTAAGTGACTGCCATTTATCTCCTTACCTACCTGTGCATGAGTTGCCTTACCACCAAAGATTGAATTATCACCGACTACAGTCTTCAAATCACATTGATCCACTTCAATATTTTCAGCCAAATTATCACCTGAAGTCGTTGCCACATCAAGATCATCAAGAATTTGGCTATCTTTAATGGTAAAGTCACCGCTAACTAGCTTAATCTTACCACGATTTAGCAATACCTTCTTTAATTTAATATCACCTGAAGTTTCAGTTATTGCAACTTCATCTACTTTTACTTTCTTCAAATGAAGATCACCACTAAGAGCAGTAAATGTTAATGTCTCTAACTCAACTTGTTTTACAACAGTGTCACCACTAGTCAACTTCAAAGTAGCGTTAACTAATTTATGTTCTACCGGCACTGTAACTTTTAATGCACCAATATCATCTTGACTCACAATACTGATTTCAACATGCTTTCTTTTCCAGAATTTACCATTCTTGCGTTCAACCTTAGGTTCTTTTAATTCAAGAGTTTTACCCGCATTAGTCACAATCGGTCTCTTATCTTCTGGACCGTGGTAATGTACCTCGAACTGATCGCCGCCAACCAATGTAAAATCAATATCTACTAAATCCACGCTCAATTTGTCAAAGCTATCATTGCTTAAAACTTCATCAACAATTTTCACTTCATTGTCTTCATTTTTGTCAAAAAACATTTTCTTTCTCCTCATTTTTACCTTTTAGCTATTATTCTTATTTTTCTTTAAGTTTACTATCATATTACTACTTTTCAACCGTAATTTACTAAGTGGTCAAAATTTGCGGCTGAAATGCAAAAATAGACAACTTAAGTTTTAACTTAAGTCGTCTATCCTTCATCCTAAAATTTTCTTTTTCAATTCGTCTAAACGATCAATTTTAAACGTGAACGCCTGTATCCCTAATTCACTTGCAGCTTTGGTATTATTTTCCAAATCATCGACAAATAAACATTCTTCTGGCTTTAAATCATATCGTTTTAACAAACATTGATAAATCTGCTTATCAGGCTTCATCATTTTTTCCTGTGCAGAAAAGACAAAACCATCAAAGTAATCACCCATCGAAGAATTTTTAACAAAGTTAGCAAATTCCATCCCTGTATTAGACAAGGCGTAGATATGATAGCCTTGCTTTCTTAGTTGATCCATAAAACGAAAAACAGGTTCATAGAAATCTACATTTTCAGGCCAAGTTGTCATAATTTGCTTAACCTTCTTCTGCAGCTCAACAGGTACCCGACTAATAAAAATCTTAGTCGCCTCTTTTTCATCGATTTTTCCTGCATCAATTTCAGACCATTCTTTTGATTCAAAAATTGTTTTTCTTAATAAATCATGTTCTTGTGGAGTCAGTTCATAATGATTGAGAATTTCATCAGGATTGTAATTCATGATGACATTACCGAAATCAAAAATAATATTCTTTAGCATAAAATGTCCCTTCTAATACTTTTAATTCACATCTTAATTTTATGCTTTCTTGTATCACTGCGAAAGAAAAATAAAAATTGACTTTTTCTTTTTATCAAATAAACACAGGATAAGTGAAGTCATTAAATCTTTTAGCCAAGAGCATTGTAATAGACACATAATACAGTGCAATGATTATTATCAATTACATAAAAAGGATGATGATTTTGAATAAAAAAGCATTCAGCCTAGACGGCAATCAATTAAAAACTTTAGCAGTTGTGTTTATAATCTTTGATCATATCTACAGCTATCTTCTATTGGATATTCTACCAAATTGGTGCAGTTTAATTGCTCGCTTCGTTGCTCCACTTTTCGTTTTCATGTTAATTGTTTTCCATGACCCTAGCATTGCATATACTGCATAAAAGTCATTGCCAGTAAACTTTTCAAGATGCGTTTTGTCTTTGCCAAATTCATCCTTACCTGTCTCAGTAGCATTTTGATATTTTACAAAAGTATCTTTTAGACTATTTGCATCAATCTTCAATTCATTAGCTAGTTCAACAATTGAATTGGCATGTACATATACTTGGGGATTTTCTTCTACTTTATCTAGTTTTTCCTTAAATGATGAATCCATTTTTTTGCCATCATAAATCAAATAATACTTTTCACTTCCATGCTTGTACATTTCCGTTGTTAAATTCAAGAAATTATATGGTGCCTCATTAGAAAAACGTTTGCCATTCTCATCAATTAACATTGTTTTTGAATAATCAGGTACAGTATTCCAAGTGATAAATAATTGTGGGGCAAAATCAATCGTTCCATTCTTATAAACATCATTATTTGAAAACTCTGCATTAACAGCTTTCAGTAAACTATAACCATCACCAGTATTGGCAGGACTAGCTTCGTTAAAGACATGAACCTTAGCAACAGATGGTGTGACCTTATTAAGAAGATCATCCTTTTCATAAGAAGCACTGCCTGTGGCAATTACTACAGCTTTAGCACTAATAGTAAATTCACCTGCTGAATTTCTCACTTGCAACCCTGATACTTTGGTTCCATCATATATTATTTTTGTAACCCGACTGTTCAAATAAAACCCGCCGCCATGTTCTTTAATGTAATTAGCCAGCATTTCTGCTAAATGTGCGCCATTAGTGAAATTAGCAATAATAATTGGACTATCAGAAAAAATACTTACTTGCGAATTTGTTAAGGCTACTAAATCATCAAATGTTTTTCCAGACTCTTCTAACAATTGTTTTAAGAATTTTTGATCGTGCTCCTTAGTTGCATTTTTATTAACATGATCGACAAAGTTCAATAACCTTATCATTGTCGGTAGCTATAATTACAGTCGCATTATTAATTTGCTGCTTTAATCCTTCTTCACTCGGGTAAACACCCCAATGCCAGTCGGGACTATAATCATCCGTTTTTTGATCAAGACAAACTTGTTTGTAAAAAGCACAAATTTGGCTTAAATCTTGAACAGTAGCAGTTCTTATTTGCAAAAAAATCCCCTTATATTCTATAGTTTTCGATTATAACAAAAATGCATCCCCTTCCCAAGTAGGATGTGGACGCATTCATTTAATCTATATTTTATTCATCAATCTTAGGGGCCTTGCCGATTTGAGCTTGCATCATCCAGATTCTCTTTTCAATATCTGTATGGCATGACGTTAAGATATCATTTGAGCCATAGTCGCCTTCCTCGTCACTTACCTTGATCCCTTCTTCATAAAGGTGCTCCAAATAACGATAACCAGCAATGATAGTCGCAAATCTTTCTCTAGTTGAAATTCCCCATTCGCCAGGATGAGCTTCGATCTTAGTATGATCAAGCACTTCCTGTAAGCTTGAATATGGTGACCCATCAATGGTAATCAATCTTTCAGAGATCAAGTCACGTTGTTCATCAAGTTCATCCATTACCTTGTCTAAATATGGGTGCAATTTTAAAAATTCAGGTCCACGCATATACCAATGTTGTTGGCGGACAACCATCATTAATTGAGTAGTATCAGCAACAGCTTGATTTAATATTTCTTTGGTTTTAGGATACTTCATAAATTAGCCCTCTTTCAATTAGTAACTTAACTTTATATAACTATTATATATTTTGTTATCGCTTTCATCAAATTATATGTTTTATGTAATAAAAAATGTACCCGAACAAGCACATTTTTAAGTAAGTTTAAAAGAAAATTTTACTCATAATAATCATGAATACCAACAAACAAGTTGAGCTAACTGCGGCAGCCCCAAAGACTGAACCGCCACGCTTAAAGATTACCTTGAAGTTAACGGAAATTCCCAATGCAGCCATTGCCATCCCTAAAAAGACATATGCTGCTTGCACTAAGAAGTCTAAAGTCCGCGCAGACATTGGTAAAAATGTACCAATAATACTAGTTAAGACAAATCCACCCAAGAACCAAGGAATTGGTAATTTCTTCGGCGCTCTAGTATGTTCTGCTTCACTTTCCGTAACCAAACGCTTTTGGTACCAATAGCCCACAATTAAAGCAACCGGTGCTAAAAGTAATACACGAGATAACTTCATAATTAGAGCGCTATCCAAACTGACTTCACCAAAAGCACTTCCCGCTGCAACCGCATGAGCAATTTCGTGTAAAGATCCACCCGCTACTACTCCATATTGTGTATCAGTTAAGCCAAGAAGCGGTTTGAGCACGATTTCAAGTAATGTAAACACCGTTCCCATGACACAAACAACAGCCACCGCTAGAACTTCGTTTTCTCTTTTTCTTTCTTCATCGCTTGTCTCAATTTGTGGTGACACGCCCATAACGGCAGCTGCACCACAAACTCCACAACCACAAGCCGACAAAATAGCTAACTCATCTTCAGTACCAAACTTACGGCTAAGCCAATAAGTAAGCACAATTGTTCCACTAACTGCCAGCGCCGCAACCAGTATAGTCTTAACTCCTGCATCAGCCAACTTAGTCAAATTGAGTCTAAATCCTAACAAGATAATCCCTAATCTTAAAAACTTGTTGGAAATAAAACCCATGCCAGCTTTCGCTTCAGCTTGTACGCTCTGAGGCGTTATTTGCAATGCAATCCCTAATAACAATGCAATTACCAATGCCCCGATTAAGTTTACGTATGGCAATTTAGCCAAGAAAATTCCTGCTACAGAACAAAATAAGGTCATCGCCGTAGCTAACCAGAATGATTTAGTTTTAATTATGTTTGTCAACAAAAATCCCTCCATATGTGATCTGTTTAATTTGACAAACACAACTCCCTTTATGATGATAGTAATAAGTATACTATTATTTTCTATTCTTGACAAGGTAAATTGTTAACAAATTCACATTAACTAAAAATAAAATATTTTGGCATTATTTAGTTAAGTAGGTTATAATACTTTTGTTACGGAGTGTTGGCAGAGTGGTAATGCACCGGACTCGAAATCCGGCGAACCAAGTTTTCCTTGGCGCGCAGGTTCAAATCCTGTACACTCCTTTTGTCAATATGTGGAAAAGACCAAGTGCAATGCTTGGTCTTTTTTATCTTAGTCATTTTTTAATATTTAAATGCTATACTTGCTAATAGCACATTATTTGAAGATATAGAAAAGAGATCATATATTATGTGTACTTCAATTATTTTCAGTCCACAAGATCACTATTTTGGACGTAACCTCGATCTTGAGATTACTTTCGGCCAACAAGTTGTAGTTACCCCACGCAATTATGCTTTCAACTTCCGCAAGATGCCTGAAATGAAGCATCATTATGCTATGGTTGGTATTGCACTTGATGCTGGTAATTATCCGCTCTACTTTGACGCAGCTAATGAAAAAGGTTTAGGCATGGCAGGACTTAACTACCCTGACAATGCTACCTACTATGATGAAGTTGCCAATAAAGACAACATTGCTTCATTTGAATTTATTCCCTGGATTCTGGGTCAATGCGCAACTGTAGCGGATGCTAAGGTATTACTTAAAAAGATCAACATTGTTAACCTTAATTTCTCTGACAAGATGCAGGCATCCCCACTTCATTGGTTAATTGCCGATAAGACAGGTGTTTCAATTGTCGTTGAAACCGATAAAGATGGAATGCACGTTTATGATAATCCTGTCGGTTGCCTGACTAACAATCCTCAGTTTTCATGTCAATTATTTAATTTAAATAATTATGCTGATGTTTCACCTGCAATGCCTAAGAACAACTTTTCAAAAGAGGTCAATATGAATGGCTACAGCCGTGGGCTTGGTTCACGCAATTTGCCAGGTGGGATGGATTCAGAATCGCGCTTTGTTCGTGTAGCTTTTAACAAGTTCAACGCTCCTGTTGGTAAAAGTGAGGAAGAAAACGTAGACAATTACTTCCATATTTTGCATTCTGTTGAACAACAAAAAGGACTTGATCAAGTTGGCCCTAATTCATTTGAATACACTATTTACTCTGATGGTACCAACCTTGACAAGGGGATTTTCTATTACACTACTTATACTAATCAGCAAATTAATGTCGTTGACATAAACAAAGAAGACCTCGATGCTAAGGAATTAATCAAGTATGATATGTTAACTAAACCAACATTTAATCACCAAAACTAAATAATTGAAAAATAATGTTAATTTTATTTAAAGATTAGCATTATTTTTGTTTTTCCGGTTAAAATAGATTGTACTTATATAGTAATTGGGGATTTTTTTATTAATGAATAATTATTTTGTACTGCTACTGTCTGCGGCAGTTTTGCTCTGGCTTATTTTTAATATCAAAAATTCACGTCGTTTCAATCTATTTGATCACTGGCTTCACCACCAATTGGTCAAACGTCATGATGGCTACAGCTGGCAGGTTATCGCTTTTATTAATGATCCTAAACTAATGGTCGTTTGGGATGTATTATTAGCAGGCCTACTTTTAAACGAAGAACGAAATCTAACCGCTCTTTGGGTATTAGGAACTCTAGGATTTGCTGACATTTCTGGTATTATTCTAAAAAAACTTATTCGGCGCAAGCGACCATTATTACATTCCGATAAAGAAGATGGCTATAGCTTTCCCAGCGGTCATGTTTTAGGTGCCACAACCATGGGCTTAATCGTACTACAACTATTTGCCAAAGATCTTGGAACCGGATTTGTTATTGCCGTAGTAGCTATTTGGGCAATGGTAATTTTCTCTCGTTTAAGTTTAAAGGCCCACTATCCTTCTGATGTTCTTGGTGCTACTAGTTTAGCAATCGTTTGTTTCAGTATTTCGCAGCAACTATTTTTAGCGATTTAAAAAGGATCACGTTCAGCACTTGAGCGTGATCCTTTTTTTATTCATGAAAGCCTACCATAATGCCGCCTTCTTCAGCATAGAAACTACATAAACCATGCATTGGACGAATAGTAATTTGAGCTTCAGGGTATTCCTCCAATATTTTATTTTTAATTATTTCTGCATCTTTTTCATTTTCGCAATGATCGATTATCACTTCGCCACCGTGATAATTATCTTCCTTCATATACTTGATAATTTCACGGATGGCCTTTTTCATTCCACGAGCCTTAGTAAGTGGCTCAAGTTTTCCTTCTTTACTTGCTGTTCCGATCAAGTTGATTTTGAGCAAACCTGCGATTTTGGCTACAGCTGGTGAAACACGACCGTTTAAAGATAAATTATGTAGTGATTGCAAAACAAAAAGCAAATGAGTCTGCATTCTAAACTTAGCAATTGCTTCTTCTAGATCTACAAAGCGCATTTCACCTTGCAGCATTTTCTCAATACCATGGACTATGATTGCTAGCTCAGGTCCCGCACTTCTTGAATCAACTACTATAATTTTACTCAAGGGATGTTTTTCCTCATACATTGCTTTTGCCTGAAGGGCTGAAGAAAAAGTGCCACTCATCCCGCTGGTCATTGTGACGATAATCGCTTTTTCTGTTCCTTCAAGTGCGTCAAGCCATGCTTGAATACTTGGACAAGTTGTTTTGCCTGCCACATTATTTTGATTCATATTGGACAAAAATTCCTTCATATTCAAATCTTGATTATCAAGGTAGTCCTTACCACCAAAAGAAATTGTCAGAGGCACTACTTCCAAATTACGCGCCGGATCATTATTCATATTGGCACTTGAGTCAACAATTAATTTAATATTTTCCATTTTAGATTCCTTATTTTTTGTATTTATTTTAATACATATATTATAGTCCTTTGATATAGAGTTTTTTAGACTGCTTTACTAATTTTTAAAATGTAAACCGCTTTCATATGTTTACACCGTCACAAAGTTAGGCTAAAATTTGAGATGTAAAGCGGAGCAAAAATTGTTCCGTATGGTATGAAAAACATACCATAATTTTTGAGGAGGTTTATTAATGCTCAAATCAGTTATTGAAAATGTACACGCACTTGAAATTTTCGACTCACGTGGTAACCCAACTGTTGAAGTTCACGTTACTCTTTCAAACGGTGTCGTAGGTAAGGCTGAAGTTCCATCAGGTGCTTCAACTGGTGAAAACGAAGCTGTTGAATTACGTGACGGTGGTTCACGTCTTGGTGGTAAGGGTGTTTCAAAGGCTGTTAACAACGTTAACACTGAAATTAACGATGCTCTTAAGGGTATGGACCCATACAACCAACCAAAGATTGACAAGACCATGATTGACTTAGACGGTACTCCAAACAAGGGTCGTCTTGGTGCCAACGCTATCTTAGGTGTATCTATGGCTGTTGCAGTTGCAGCTGCTAACGATGCTCACCTTCCATTGTACAGATACCTTGGCGGTACTGATCTTGAAATGCCACAAACTTTCCACAACGTTATCAACGGTGGTGAACACGCTGACAACGGTATCGACATTCAAGAATTCATGATCACTCCAGTTGCTAAGACTTCATTCCGTGACGGTTTCGAAAAGATCGTTAACGTATACCACACCTTGAAGAAGGTTCTTGAAGACATGGGTTACGAAACTGGTTTAGGTGACGAAGGTGGTTTCGCTCCTAACATGAAGAACTCAGAAGAAGCTTTGAAGGCTCTTCACGAATCAATCATCAAGGCTGGTTACAAGCCAGGTGAAGATATCGCTATTGCATGTGACTGTGCTGCTTCATACTTCTACAACAAGGATGATCACAAGTACCACCTTGAAGGTAAGGTTCTTACTGATGAAGAATTAGCAGATTACTACGACAAGCTTTTGGACGAATTCCCAGAATTAATCTCTATGGAAGACCCATACGACGAAAACGATGTTGACGGTATGGTTAAGTTCACTAAGAGCCACAAGGACCGTATCCAAATCGTTCTTGACGACTTCATTTGTACTAACCCTGCACTTTTGACTAAGGCTATCAAGGAAGGTGCTGGTAACGCTTCACTTATCAAGTTGAACCAAATCGGTACTGTTACTGAAACCCTTGAAACTATCCGTCTTTCACGTAAGAACGGTTACAACACTATGATTTCTCACCGTTCAGGTGAAACTGGTGACACCTTCATCGCTGACTTAGCTGTTGCTGTTAACGGTGGTCAACTTAAGACCGGTGCTCCAGCTCGTTCAGAACGTGTTGAAAAGTACAACCGCTTACTTGAAATCGAAGAAGAACTTGGCGATGGTGAACGTCTTGCCTTCTTCCCAGACGATGTTGATCACGATTAATTTCGAGTTAACCGAGTACAATTTCAAAAAAAGCATGAGAATTAATTTTCTCATGCTTTTTTGCTTACTCATTTAATCTTTATTTTACTAATTGACTAAAGATTTTATTCAGAGATGTATCTTTAACTACTTTAACTACAATTGGGTTGCCATTCCTAGACTGATCAAGCAAGATAACCGGCTTATCAGATTTAAGGCAGAATAAGTAAGTATTGTGCCAAGATTTAAAGTCATCATTAGCAATTGCCAGCACATTATAATCATATTTTGCCTTGCCCGTTGGACTGTAGCCTATCTTAATTGACTTTTTATTCAAAACAAACCGATTAGTTGCTAGCACTCCAGGATAAGTTGCACCCTTTTTGGTCTTTAAATTCTTTTTCCCATCATAAAACTGATAGGTCTGACCGGACTTTTTACCCCAGTTATTGACTGCAGTCTTTAACTTGGCTGTCTTAGCTGTATTCCAAATTACAACAGCCGACTTTTTAGTCTTATTTTTCTTATTCTCTTTGATTTTCTTTTTCGAGTCTTTTTTAGGCTTAATCTTCTTGGAACTTGAAGATTGTACCTTGGCAGATTTAGCCTTTTTTACGCTTACTGTTTTCTTATTTTGTTTTACTTCACCAATCGTCACTGCATCTTTACCAAAATGTACTTGACTACAACCCGTCAAAGTCACAGCTAAAGTGACTGCAGCAATACCTACAAAAATTTTTCTATTCATAAATAGCTCCATTTGTTATTTCTTATGTCTATTATCACACAAAACCTCCCTCTTTAACCGCTGTTTAAACAAAAAAAGAGCTAATTTTCACATTAGCTCTTTTTAATTAATAAATTGTAACTTGATAACGATTTGAACGATCCGTTGCTTCCGGTTTTTCTCCAATCTTGCCAACCGGCACGATGACACTCGTCTGAAAGGCAGGATCAATCCCCAGCTCCTTCTGCAATTCGCTGTCATCATTTAATCTAGCTGCGCCGCCCATTACATAAACGGAGCCAAGACCTAAGTCTGTCGCCTCAAGCATAATGTTCTCTGCACCACAGGATGCATCCCGCTCGCCAAACATGCTGTCTTTTTCAGTATTAATTATAAATAATACTGGGGCATGATAACACGCATTATCGGTCTTCGTCTCAATCTTGTCGCGCAATGCTTCATCTTTAACAACCACCAAGCTCATTACATCTGTCTGATGCATTCCACAAGGAGTCGTTTGAAAAGCAGCAATTAGACTCTTAATCTCATCGTCTGAAATAGATTCACTGCTAAAGTTTCTAACAGCTCTCCGATTTGTAAAAATTGAATTAACCATATATGCCTTCGTTTTTACTTTACATGCCTATTTTAGCATTCAAGATTTTATTGACAACGTTTTCATGAATAATTATGATGGTGGTAAAAAGTATAGATTTTTATGAGGTGAATACATAATGAATTTAGCAGCAATTGATATTGGTGGTACAACGATTAAACTCGCAACTTGGAAAGATGGCAAATTACAAAATAACCATGCAGTTGATACTCCTAAGGATTTAAATGGCTTTTATGATGTTTTAACAGCAGAAATTAATAAAATCAAACAAGATACTAAAATCGAAGGAGTAGCCATCTCCTCACCCGGTGCCGTTGATCAAAAGACTGGAATCATTGGTGGCTCATCTGCCTTGCCTTACATCCATAATTTTAAGATTGTTGAAGAATTAGAAAAAAGATTTGAATTACCTGTATCTATCGAAAATGATGCTAACTCTGCTGCCTTAGGTGAATTAGCTGCTGGTGCTGGAAAAGGTTGCAATTCAATGGCCTTTTTTGTTATCGGTACCGGAATTGGTGGAGCCTTAATTATTAATCAAAAAGTTTGGCATGGGGCTCATCTTTTTGGCGGTGAATTTGGCTACATGCTAATGGGAACACATACTTTAAGCGAACTTGCTTCTCCGGTTACAATGGCTAACCATTATAATGAAAGAACCGGTAAAAATCTTGATGGTAAAACCGTTTTTGCCTTAGCTGATCAAGATGATCCCGTTGCAAGCGATGTCCGCTCTACTCTAATTCATTCCCTGGCAGTTGCCATCTACAATATTCAACACAGCTTTGATCCTGAAAAAATAGTTCTAGGTGGTGGCATTTCTAACAACCCTGAGTTAATTCCTCTCCTAAACAAAGAAATTGATCAAATTGAAGCAAATTCAGACTTACATACCTTAAAGCCTGTCATTGCCCTCTGTTCACTAAAAAGCGATGCCAACTTGCGTGGAGCAGTTGCTAATTTCGAGCAAAAGCATCAAAATTAATCAAACTATAATTGTTATTTTATCTAAAATAATCTTTCTACAAGCCTATATAAATGGGCTTTTTTCTTTATGTAAAGTAAAAGTATATATTTTTAACTAATTAGATCTTTATTTTCATTATTAATCTGATATGCTTATTTATGTAGATAAATGAAAGTGCTTACAGAGGTAGAGAGGAAATAGATGACTGAAAAGCGCAAATTGCCATCCACCTTTTTCTGGGGCAACTCAGTTTCAAGTATGCAAACTGAAGGTGCTTGGAATGAAGATGGCAAAGGTCTCTCCGTTTATGATGTTCGCCCTGCTACTGACAAAACAACTGATTGGCATGTAGCAATTGATGAATATCATAGATACGATGAAGACCTCGACCTAATGAAAGATATGCATCTGAACATGTATCGAATTCAAATTTCATGGTCACGTGTATGTCCTGATGGCGACGGCGACTTCAACGAAAAAGGTATCGACTTTTATGATCGTTTAATCAATGCGATGCTTAAACGTGGCATTGAACCAATGATTTGTCTTTACCATTTCGACATGCCACTGAATTTAGCTAAGAAATACAATGGCTTTATGTCACGGCATGTAGTTGACGCGTTCGTTCGCTTTGGTAAAAAGATGATTGATCACTTCGGTGACCGGGTAAAGTATTGGATCGTTTTCAATGAACATAACCTTTACTTCCAAGATGAAGTTTTCAATATTTCAGGTTATGAACATGGTGACAAGAGCTTAGATGATATGTACACCATCTTCCACCATACGATGATGTGTCACATTCAATTAGCTAATTACATCCACGAAAATTATTCTGATGTAAAAATTGGCGGTATGCTTGCCTACCAACAAATTTATCCAGCTACCAGCAAACCTGAAGATATTTGGGCTGCCAAACAAGTTCAAGAATTTTTAAACTTCAATATTTATGATGCCGATACTGGTCGTGGTTACTCACCAGAAGTAATGCAATATGCCAATAACCATCACATCAACATGGATATCACTGATGAAGACAAAGAAATTATGAAAAAAGCTAAAGCTGACTTCCTTGCCTTTTCATATTACTCATCATGGGTATTATCAAGTGACAAAATTCCTGCCAGTGAGGCTCCTAACCGCTACCTTAACCACGGCGGCGTAGAAGCCAAATACGTAAAAACTAACGGTTGGGGCTGGGCAATCGATCCACTTGGCTTCAGAAATGCAATCACTACCATGTATAACTACTACCATATTCCTATTTTCCCTATTGAAAATGGGATTGGTCTTAAAGAGACATGGGATGGCAAGAATATGATCGAAGATGATGAGAGAATTGCATATCATCGCGATCACATTAAAGCCATGAAGGATGCCATTTTTGATGATGGTGCTAAGGTTCTTGGCTATCTCGGCTGGGGCTTAATCGATATTCCAAGCTCTCATGCTGATATGGAAAAGCGCTACGGTGCTATTTACGTCAATAGATCAAATCATGACTTAAAAGACTTAAAACGTGTACCTAAGAAATCATTTTACTGGTTCCAAAAGGTACTTAGTGATAATGGAGATGAATTATAATGGCTGATCAAAAACAATCTGGATTTGGCTTATGGGTTAACCAACACATAATGCCACCAATCATGAAATTCGTTAACACTAAAGCAATTACCGCTCTGCAAAATGGTATGGTTTACTCACTGCCATTCATTATTATCGGTTCTATTTTCCTGATTTTAGGAAATATTCCTATTAAGTCCGTTGCAGATGCAATTAATGCTTCTGGTTGGGGTGCTATTTTTGCACAAGCCAACAATACCACCTTCCAAATGATGGGTTTGTAGGCTGCTATTGGTATTGCTTATATTTATGTTAAAAACGAAAATTACGAACCTTTAGCACCAGGTCTTACTTCAGCAGCTGCTTTCTTAATGCTACAAAACTTAAGCATTGATAATCCATTAAAGGCTGCTTTAACTTCAGGTCTTACTGATGGTTCAATGACAGGTAAAGTAGTAACAGAAAACATTGATAAATTGCCTCATGCTTTACAATCATTCTTAGAATCACCTGTTACTGGTGTAATTAACACTAAGTGGCTTGGTGGTGACGGTATGATCGCTGCAATTATCGTTGGTTTACTTGTTGGTTGGATCTACACAATGATTATGAAGGCAGGTTGGACTATTAAGATGCCAGCTCAAGTTCCACCTGCAGTATCTAACCAATTTACTGCTATGATTCCTTCAGGTGTTATCCTTACAGGTTCAATGTTGATTTATGCTGCATTTAATGCATTTGCACACACTGACTTCTTAAACTGGATCTACAATACTTTACAAATTCCTCTTCAAGGTATTTCAGACTCATTCGGTGGTGCTATTGCTATTGGATTCCTTGTACCATTCTTCTGGTTCTTCGGTGTCCACGGTGGTTTGATCATGGGATCACTTGTTGCTCCAATGCTTCAAGCCAACACTGCTGACAACGCTAGATTATTCGCTGAAGGCAAACTTACTATTGCTCAAGGTGCTCACGTTGTCACTAATGAATTCTACAACAACTTCATTAACTTAACTGGTTCTGGTATTACTATTGGTTTAATTATCTTCACTTTAGTTGCTGCTAAATCAGTTCAATTGAAGTCAATTGGTAAGTTAGAATTAGTACCTGGTATCTTCAACATTAACGAACCATTCCTCTTCGGTTTGCCAATCGTTATGAACCCAATGCTTGCTGTACCTTTCTTCTTAACTCCATTAGTAGTTGCTGCTTCAACTTACTTGGTTATCAAAACTGGTATTGTTCCACCACTTAATGGTGTTGCCGCTCCATGGACTACACCAGCTGTTATCTCTGGTTTCTTAATTGGTGGCTGGAAGATGGCCATCTGGCAGGCATGTACGTTACTTATTTCAACAGCTATTTACTGGCCATTTGCTAGAAAATACGATAAGGTATTGCTCGCTAAAGAAATGAAAGAAGCTAAACAAGAAGCAAATAAGTAAAAATATGCTAATCATATAAAATTAAATATAGTTTTAGAAAGAGAGATGCCATTAATGCTTGTAAAATAGTAAAAATGACGTCTCTTTTTTGATAAAGTATAGACTTTTGTTTTAAAATAGAAGTATAAGTATAAAAGTAAAGAAGATGAAAAAACATGGCAAAGGCAAAATATTTAGAGGTCGCAAGTGAATTAAAAAAACGTATTGAAAATGGTGTTTACAGTAAGCAAGAGCCCTTACCTGATCAAGAGGCATTCGCTAAAGAATTTGACGTTAGTCGTCTGACTGTAAAAAAGGCTTTCGATGGTTTGGAACGACAAGGACTAGTTTATAAACAATCTGGCTTAGGCACATTTGTCGCAGGCGAAATTCCAATTAAATCTGATATTGACTCTCCCGTCAATGCTTTTACTGGTTTAAGAAACTTACTAGGAAAAAACGAAGTTACAAGTAAGGTGCTACACTTCTCTGTTGAGTTTCCCGATGAGCAAATACAAAAGAACCTCGATCTAAAGCGAAATGAACCAGTCTATAACATTGTTCGACTTAGAATCTATGATGATCAACCCTACATTATTGAGCATACTTATATGCCAATTAAGCTGGTTCCCGAATTAGATGAGAAGATTCTACATGCATCAATCTATAATTACATCCATCAAAAATTGCATTTAAAGTTTGGTCATGCTTATCGAAAAATTCGTGCTGCTAAACCCAACGAATACGATAAAAAATTCTTAGATGCTAAAGATGATGACCCAATGCTTGAGCTAGAACAGATCATTTGGCTTACAAATGGGCAACCAATCGAATATTCAACCAGTAGAAATCGATACGATACTCGCGATTACGTTTTATTAGATAATAACCGATTTTAGGAGGTATTTTATGGCATTCTCAAAAAATTTCACTTGGGGTGGCGCTACTGCAGCTAACCAATATGAAGGTGGTTATGATGAAGGCGGCAAGGGTTTAAATGCTGTTGACGTTTTAACTAATGGCTCAGCAACTGAACCGCGTAAGGTAACTTGGAAAAAGCCTAATGGTGAAACTGGAGCTACGCCTCTAGTTTGGGGGCAAGAATTTAGTCTACCTGAAGGTGCTGTTCCAACTATTTTAGACGGTTACTACTACCCTAGCCACCAAGGAACGGACTTTTATCACCACTATCAAGAAGATATTAAATTAATGGCCGACATGGGCTTTGATGTTTTCAGGCTATCAATGAACTGGTCCAGAATTTTGCCAAATGGTGATGACGAACAACCTAATGAAGACGGATTAGCCTTTTACGATAAAGTATTTGATGAATGTGCTAAGTATGGCATTGAACCACTGGTAACTTTATCCCACTATGAGACACCTCTTTCTTTAATTACCCGCTACGGTGGCTGGAAAGATCGCCATTTAATCGATGCTTTCGTTCACTACTCTGATATCGTGATGAAGCACTACAAAGGCAAAGTTAGATATTGGCTTACTTTTAACGAAATCAACGCCATGGACATGGCTCCTTATATGGGTGGCGGTTTAATCGATGGTAGCGAACAAAATCGTGCTCAAGGTGCTCACAATCAATTCGTAGCTAGCGCTAAGGTAGTTAAATTAGCCCATGAAATTGACCCCAACAACCGTGTTGGCCAAATGCTAGCTTATTCTGCCTACTACCCTTACACTTGTGATCCTGCTGATCAACTTAAAGTGATGGAAGCCAAGCAAGAGATGCTCTTCTACAGTGATGTTCAAACTGGCGGCCGCTACCCTAACTATCGTCTTAAGAAATATGAACGTGATGGGATTAAGCTTAATGATACACCAGAAGATTATGAATTAATTGCTAAATATCCAGCAGATTTCTTAAGTTTTTCTTGCTACACCTCAAACGTTTTAACCACTCATGAAGCTGATGCTAAAGCTAACGGTAATGTTTCTGCTGGTGGTGTAGTTAACCCATATCTTGAGAGTAATGCTTGGGGCTGGGCAACTGATCCAGATGTTTTACGAATCGGCCTAAATGAGCTCTGGGATCGTTACCACAAGCCTCTATGGGTAGTAGAAAATGGTTTAGGTTCTGCTGACACCCTTGAAAAAGATGGATCAATTCATGATAACTATCGTATTGATTACTTACGAGACCAGATCAAATCAATGCGGGATGCTGTCACAATTGATGGTGTCGATTTGATGGGATACACTACCTGGTCAGCAATCGATCTTGTCTCAAATGGGACTGGTGAGATGAAGAAACGCTATGGTTTTGTCTATGTTGATCGTGATGACCGTGGCAATGGCTCACTCAAGCGTTATCCTAAAGATTCATTCTACTGGTATAAAAAAGTTATCACCTCAAATGGTGAGGATTTAGACTAAAACTTTTATTTATAAGTAGAGCCTAGCTAAAAAGTGCTAGACTCTATTTTTCTAAAAAGATATGATGAAAGCATAAGTAATATAGATGAGAGAAGGAAAAGTATGATTACAATTACTAAACAATTCAACTTCAAGGCTAAGGACTTCTTTGATTACCTTGAAGAACAATTAATTCCTGCTATTAAAAAAGCTCGTGGTAATGACATGCCGGTAACGCTTGCTAAAGGTACTAAATACGAGGTGGATGGTGCCCAAGTAGAATTAACCGATTACGAAAGAAACAAGGTCTATGGGGCTCATTTTAAGACAGATCGAATGGAATTAGTGATTAAATATGTCACTGAGGATAACGATCAAGGCGTAAAAATCACCTTTTCTGAAGACATGCTTAGCTTTGACCGCGAGAAACACGGCAAACTCCAAACTATGTTTTACAATTTCCAATTAAAGATGGGCGCAAAGAAAGAATTAAGACGAATGGGTGACAATGTTTTAGCTAATATTGCAGCTTAAAATCGCCATCTCAGCAGCAAAAAGACCATAACTACTTCTAATTGTGTTGTAGTTATGGTCTTTTTTTGTTCAAATTAACAATCTTATCTATATCAAAATTAATCTATTAGTTCTTAGTAGCGTCAGCCTGTTCCTTCTTCAATAAGACATTGTCATAGTGCTTGATGAATGGGAACCAAACTAAGAAGGCAACAAATGCACAAACGATTGAAAGCACGGCACCTTGCCAGCTAGTAGTTGCAAGATAACCACTCAAACCCACTGGAGTTGGCCATGGTTGTTGCACAATAATCTTAGGTACTAAATGTGAAGTTACTGCGATGTAACCCACCAAGCCAGAAGCAAGTGGAGCACAAATGAATGGCACAAGCAAGTTAATGTTATAAACGATTGGCAAACCGAATAACAATGGTTCATTAATATTAAAAATGGCAGGAACCAATTCAACCTTACCAATTTCTTTCAATTGAGCTGAACGAGAACCAAAGGCTAACCAGATTGCCATCCCTAAAGTAGCACCTGAACCACCAATAATTACAAAGGAGTTCATCGGATCACCTGCAAAGAAGTGATTAGCACCATTTACATTAGCAGCCATATTAACTAAAACAATTGGAGTATAGAATGAGCCCATGATAGTAGCACCATGAATTCCGAACCACCATAAGAAGTGAATCAAGAAAATGATAATCAAAAAGCCCCACCAAGTATCAGCAATTGCACTGATGAATGAGAATGGAATGTAAAGAACTTGGAAAATATCAGTTCCTAAAGTTACCAAAATTAGTTCAATCAATGCAACTACAACAGCAATACAAAAGCCTGGGATCAAAGCGCTAAATGAGTTAGAAACACCAGATGGAACTGATGCAGGCATTTTTATTCTCCAGTTGTGCTTAACAGTGTAACGGTAGATCTGAACTGTAAGCCATGCAATTACTAATCCAGTGAAGATACCAACGGCAGCAATTCTGGTAATACCATTTGTTGAGGCTTCATAACCGCCTGCCACCATTTTAGTCTTAGTAAATGTAGTAATAAATTGAACAGCACCATTTTTCCAAATAAGTTCCGGAACAGTAATGAAGAATGCCATTAAGAACATCATCAAACCGTTCATCGGTACCAAATCAATTTTCTCTTCTCTTCGATAAATATCCGTGTATGAATAAGCAAAAGTACCTGCAAATACTAATGCCAAGATACCCATAGTCGAGTTGTAAACTACTTGGAATAAGCCACTAAAACGTCCTAAAGTATTCGCATAAAATGCGGCAAATCCTGGAATTGGAAATGCTTGAGGCAGCACATTCAAAATTAAGAAAACTGCCCCGATAATTGAAAATGAAATAACGCTATAACCAGCGTCCATAATAGCTCTAACAAAACGTGAACCTGCAAATTTACCTGCTTTTGCAGCTAGCGCATCTTTAAAAGAGCCAGATTTTGAATCAGCCATATTTCTTTCCCCCAATATTCTGAAATATCATTAAATCTGAACAACCTTATTATAGCGAAAGCGTTTTCTAATGTAAACGCTTTTTATTGATATATTTTGGTTTTTTAAAATGTATATTTTTGAAATTACTTCTAATAAAAAAAGTTCATGTAACTTTACATGAACTATTGTTGGTGCTTCTTAAAAGTCTCTATCACCTTGTGATAACGATCTTGATCATTCATAATTTGATGAATTCGGTATTCGCTCCAAACACACAATAAAATGCCAGCTAAAAACAAAGTTGTCATAAAGAACATAATACTTTGATTTTCGATGAATGGGAATAAATACTTACCCAATGGCAAAAACGTCAATATTATAAAAAGTAAATTTAAAGCTGCTTGTACTTCAAGATAAACTTTGCTAATTGGGACCTCTCGTTTTCGATTATGCATTTTAGTTAACTGCTCAATCGAAGCAATCCCACTATAAATTGTCATAATTGCCGAAACAATAATGCCAAGAACACTATGATAATTTACATCAATAATTAGCCACATCAAGTTGGTAAAAAAGAAGATGGTAATAATATATCTAATTAACAAATATCGACTAAAATACATATACTTAATGCTATCTTCATGTCTTTTCTTAGCCATCTCTGTCTGTTCTTTTTTAATGTTTTGTTTATTCATTTTTCTTCGTCTCATTTCTTGCCTAATAATTATATTTAAGCACAAATCAGGCAAAAATTATCGAAAAAAATAACTCCCGCACTCGCAGGAGTTATTTTCATTTTCAGCGATTACTTATCTTCTTTTTTAAGAGAGCCAGATTCATACAGCTTTTCGTAAAGATCAACCATTTCTCCAGCTAAATCTCTAAAGGTGATAGCATTCATCAAGTGGTCTTGAGAGTGAACTACTAACAAAGTTACATGCATGTGGTCACCTTGCGCTTCTTTAGTTAACATGCCGGTTTGTGAATTGTGAGCTTCAAGAAGTGATTTGTCACTTTCCTTCAACTTTTCACGAGCACCTGCAATATCGCCCTTTTTAGCCAAGCGAATTGCTTCAAAGGCTAAACTCTTTGCATTACCACCATTGGCAATTAAACCCATAGCAGCCATTAAAGTTTCTTGTTCTTTTTGTTCTGGAGTTTTCTTTTCTTCTGCCATAAAATCTGTCTCACTTTCCTTAGCTATTTTAGCTAATTAATTATTCACCTTTGATCAATTTTTCAGCTTGTGCCAAAACGTTAGCACCATTCATCATGCCGTAATCTTGCATATTAATTACGTCTAAAGGAATGTCCTTACCGTCTTTGCCCTTACCTTTAACCTTGTTTTCGAAGTCACCTTTCATGTAACTTACTTGAGGCCCAAGAAGTACACAATCGATTTCTTGTTGTGCCATCTTGTCGTCAGCTTCTGATGCTGGGCAAGCAAAGATTTCTGCATCAATACCTTGTTCCTTAGCAGCAGCTTGCATCTTAGTTACTAAGAGTGAAGTACTCATACCAGCACTACAATTTAACATGATAGTTTGTTCAGCCATAATAAATTTCCTCCTGAAATTTTTATTTTATAGTTTAATTAGCTTTTATTGATCTACACCAATTATTATAAAACGCTTTCATCGATTTGTAAACAAAAAATTATACATGCACGGCTTAGTCTTACCATGCTTATATAATCATCTCAAGCAAAAGATATATACTTTTATCTCCTGACAGCCAATATTATATACCTTTTGTAAGCATTTTCAAATACATATTCTCAGTATATTAAGTAAAATCGTTTACATGCGCATGCTTTAGCATAAAAAATAAATTATTTTTAGCAAACGCTTTCAATTAATAAATGAATACTGTTAGAATGTATATGTAATTTATTCCTTTACAATAGAAAGGAGGCAGAATCTTGAGTCGCTATCAAGACATTGCCAATGATATAGAAAAAAATATTATCGAAAATTGCAATTTCAAATTGAACACTTTTGAAAATTAAATTCTGTATATTGAAT